>CADBPN010000030.1 GCA_902796585.1 uncultured bacterium | reverse complement strand
TACATTATATGAAAACACTTATATTGTTTTAAAAGACGGAACATCCTTAAATGCGAATAAACTCGTTTGGTCAGGCAGTGATAAAGAAACTATCGCAGAAGGCAATGTTAAGATTAAGAAAAACAATGAAATGACTTCAACAGCCAATAAATGTATAATTGGTCCGGATTATAAAAATTTTAAAATAGTAGGCAATACTACAACAAAAGTATGGTCTAAGGAGGAATAATGAAAAAGATAATTATATGTTTGATACTTTTAATATCTTCTATCGGAGTATTTGCATCCGATTTAGTTATTGATTCAAAAACTCAAACATTTCTTGATAACGAAAAAAAGATAAAGCTTGATGGTGATGTTAACGTAAAACTTGATAATTTAACTGTAACAAGTGACAGAGCAGAGGTTTCCATAAGAAGAAACAACAAGCTTGATACCGCAACTTTTTTTGATAAGCCTTATGCATTAGAAATTAACGGAAATAAAAAAAGAGAAGTTAAAGCAACAATTTTAAAGGTATCTTTGATAAATAAAATAGTTAGAGCCGAAGGTGATGCACATTCTGTAATTACTGAAGGAAATACACCTATTGTAGAAATTAATGCTGATTCGCAAGAATATGATACAAATAGTAATGTTATGGTAGCGACCGGTTCTGTAAAAATGAGATATAAAGATATCAATACAGTCTCAGATAAAGCAGTTATTATAACTGACGATAAAGGCGGAGTGAAGAAAATTGATATTATTGGTAATGCAAAAGTAAAACAAGAGCAAAATGAATCCGAAGGAAATCATTTTGTTTATAATCCTGTAACGGAAGAAATGAGTGTTACCGGTAATACAAAAACTGTTGCTATATCAGATGAAGGTAAAAAACTAATAATTCACTCTGATTATCAGCAGTACAGTAAGCGCCAGAATTCTTATGTTGGGAGCGGACATGTCAAGATTTGGTATGATGATTATTATGCACAAGGGCCAAAAGTAACTGTATTTCCTGACGCTAATACAAATAAACCAAATGAGGTATACTTTGTAGGCAGATCAAAAATTATTCAACAAGAAAAAGATATTATTGCCGATAAAATAAAAATGACAATGAATCCAAAAGATTTTACTGCAGAAGGTAATGTAAGAACAATAATTCACAATATTGATACAAAAGAAGGAAATAATTTATAATGTCTGAAAAAATTGATAAAGCGATGAGCTTTTTTAAAGAAAAGAAATATAAAGAAGCAATTGATGCTTTTAGTGCAGTATTAGAAACCGAACCCGATAATGCCGATGTATACAATAACATGGGTGTTGCATACTCTTGTGTAGGAGACTTTGAACACGCAGAAAATTATTATGTTAAAGCAATTGAGCTAGATCCTGAACTTGCACAGGCTTATATAAATTTATCAGATTTATATTATAAAGCAGGTGATTTGGCATCAGCTGTCGGTACGTTACAGAGAGGTAGCTACGAACTCGAAGATAATTTAGCAATTGCACACCTTCTTGCAAGAGTTTATATTGAAGATCAACGTTGGGAAGATGCTATTGTAGAATTAGAACGCGTACTGGACGGAGAACCTGAAAATTATGATGCATATTATGATCTTGGACATGTTTATTTTGAACTTGGAGATTATGAAAGTGCGATTTCAAATTTTGAAAATGTAATTCAATATGAACAAAATAATGAATTACTCTATTATGCTCTTGCTCAAGCATACGAAGCTAATAATGAAATCGATAAAGCTATTTCTAATTATTTAAAAGCTATAGCTGTTAATGATAAATTTACTCTTGCATATAAAAAAGTTGGAATTCTTTTCTTAGCAAGAGAAGATTATGATGATGCTATCGAGTATTTTGAAAATTATATTGATTTTGATATTCCTGATGAAGAAAAAGATAGTGTAAAAAAACTTATAGAAAGAGTAAAAGCTAAAGTTTAAAATTATAACCGACAGACAATTGGAGGGAGTTAGCAGTTTTATGAAAAATAGATTAACTGCGAATATTGCGTTATTTATGACATCACTGATTTGGGGATTATCATTTGTTGCTCAAAGAGCAGGAATGGAATATATTGGCCCATTTACATTTAATATGGTAAGAAGCATCATAGGCGGATTGAGTTTAATTCCTGTAGTAATTTGGGTTAAAACAGCTTATAGAGACACCCGAACAAAAGAAATTAAGCATACGCAACACGTAAATTTGGCAAGAGCAGGTATTGCTTGCGGAATAGCATTGTTTATAGCTATGTCAATACAACAATATTGTATGCAATACGTCGGTGCAGGAAAAGGCGGATTTATTACCGCATTATATATCGTTTTTGTACCTATTATTACAGTATTATACGGTGAAAAACTTAGCAGAAACATTATTATCAGTGTAATTTTATCACTAATTGGATTATACCTTTTGTGTTTTAAACCTGAATCCGGATTTTGTATTTATGATTTGTTTGTATTATTGAGTGCATTTTTCTATGCAATACATATTTTAGTAGTAAATTATTATTCATCAAAGGTTAATGCTATTAAAGCTTCCTGCTTGCAATTTTTTATAGTCGGTATTTTATCATCAGTTTTAGTTTTGTTATTTGAAACTCCGCGCATTGATTCAATCATTGCATGCAAAATTCCTATTTTATATGCAGGTGTAATAACGTGCGGAATTGCATACACTCTGCAAATTTACGGACAAAAATATACAGCTCCTGTACTTGCATCGCTAATATTATGTACAGAATCAGTATTTGCAGTTCTCGGCGGAGTTTTAATTCTTGGTGAAACGATGTGTTTTAAAGAAATTCTTGGTTGTTTATTTATGATTTCAGGTGTAATACTTTCAAATTTATCTGATAAATAATACTTAAATTCTCAATCTTCATTGAATATGACTGCTTCAACTTGTTTTCTGTGCGGTAATATCATATTTTCCATTGAACGATATAGCTCTGCTTTTGTATCAGCTTCAGAAAATCTTCCTCCTGTTACATCTGCAGTACATTTAAGTTGTGCTAAATCATCATCGTCATTAACATTGAATGCAATTACATCTATTTTAATATCTTTCCTTGTTTTTATAAGTTCTATTGAGTAATCACAAGGACTTTCATCACAATTTTCACCTCCGTCAGTTAATAAAATTATGTGTTTAGTTCCTTCTAATCCGGCTAAATCCTTTTTGATAGCTTGTTTTAATGAATAAGTTATAGGAGTCATTCCTCTTGGTCTAAGCCTTGAAATTTCTGACGTAATTGCTTGTTTAGAATTAAATTCAACAGGGACAAGCAGTTCTGAACTTCGGCAAGCATTATAAGCCAAGAGATTGCAAGTATGACCATAAACTCTTAAACCAATTTTAGTAGTATCAGAAATCTTTGGAAGTACATATCTCATCATGTCTTTTACTTGGTTAACCTTTGTTTCGTGTTCTAAATACTCCCCCATACTGTTTGAAAAATCCACTACAAATAGTAATTTATCTCCTTTATCTTTATAATTGTACTCACCGGGAAAGTAAACATCATAGGCAAATATTGGTAACATTATAAAAGATAAAAATATTATTATTTTTTTCATACTAAAAATTAACTTAAATTTTGTAAACATTTAATCCTCTGATTGTCTATAATTCATTTTTTAGTGTACAATTGTTGAGTAAGGAGTAAAATATGCTAACAATGACTCAACCACAATTAGAAATAGACAGAAATTCTGCTATAAGAACTATTGATTCGGAAATATCAGCACTTGAAGAATTAAAAAAATCTTTAGACGCAGAATCACTAACAACAGCTTTGGATTTAATGCAAAATGCAAAAGGCAGAATAATTATTACAGGAATGGGAAAATCCGGGCATATAGGACGAAAAATTGCCGCATCGTTAGCATCAACCGGAACTCCTTCATTTTTTGTACACCCTGCAGAGGCAAGCCATGGTGATTTGGGTATGATAACAGAAGATGACGTTGTAGTAGCTATATCAAATAGCGGTGAATCTAGAGAACTTCTGGATATATTAAATTATTGTAAGAGATTTGGAATAACAATAATATCTATTACTAAAAATCCTAAAAGTTCACTTGGAAAAGCCGGTAATGTTGTATTAGAACTTCCTAATAACGGTGAAGCTTGTCCTCTTGGTCTGGCACCTACGAATTCAACTACAGCAACACTTGTTCTGGGCGACATATTAACGGTTGGATTAATCGAACGTAAGGGTTTTTCTAAAGAAGATTTTAATGACAGACACCCTGGCGGAAAACTGGGTTCTATACTTAAACATGTCTCTGATTTAATGCATGTAGGTCAAGAAATGCCAATACTAGATGAAAATTCAAACATGCAAGCTGTTTTACTTGAAATGACATCAAAACGTCTTGGCTGTGTTGGTTTTATTAACAAACTTGGAGAATTAACCGGTATACTTACTGATGGTGATTTAAGAAGATGTTTATCTGCAAGTATACTTGAGTCTAAAGCGATTGATTTAATGACAGTAAATCCCAAAACGATATCTCCAGATGCAATGACAGCTGAAGCTCTTAAGTTAATGCATGATAAAAAAATTACAAATCTTTTTGTCGTTGAAAATAAAAAGCCGGTTGGAGTTATCCACATTCATGATTTATTGAATAATGGCGTAGCATAATAGAATAATTAATTTTGCTTCTTAATTTTTTGATACTCATCAACACCAATTTTCCAACTGTCTTCGTATTGAAAATCCTTTGATGCGATAGAGTCAGGTAAACCTGCATGGTGAATTTTCGGTAGTAAATAACTTTCTTTCATTTCTATAGGAACTGACAATTCATCATCAGAATCTTGTACTATAAATACACCGTCGCCATTTGGTTTTGGCTTATATCCAACAATAGTAACTTCATGACCGGCAAGTTTGCCGTCATTTTCAGGATCAGGCCAAGTATATCCTATAATAACGTTGTGACCTAATTTTAAGGCTTCTAACAACTCCCGTTTTATTGTTTTAAAATCTTTTTCATAGCCAGATAATTTTCCGTTTTCGTCTACTTTTTGGTATGTGACAGAAGTTGTATTTTTATCTTCAACAACAGATTCTACATAAGTTTTTTCAAAATCGATTAACCCGCCGTCTTCTTGAGTCCAAAGATTTGGTGCTCTTTTATCAATTAAGGAATTATAAGTTTGCTGCGAACCTAATTGCATAAATGTAGACTGCATTAAAACATCAATAATCGAACGTTCACCTTTATCTCTGTGATTATTTTGAATTCTGGCTCTTATGATTGCGTTCTCATCAGGTTTAAGTAGTACTTCAGACGTATCAAAATCATTCATCACGTGAGGGGTTTTAAATGCATTTAACAGCCATATAGCTTCAGCAGACTTAGTAGATAAACTATCCATATTAATAGTTTTTGTAACTGCGTGCTGCGGAGATGTAAGCCCTTCAACCATTCTGAAGAATTCAGCAGGATTTTTTGTTGCTAAGTCAAATTCAATACTTGCAGCCGGACAAGTGCCGGTATGCATATTATCTAATTCATACTCTACCTGTTTTATGACATTCGGATTCTCACTCATACCTGTAATAAGACCTACAACTTGCTTTTTATATTCTTTTGGAATGTCTTCACAAGTTTGAGTTATAACATAGGGGTTAGTTATTATATCTAAACATTCATTTAAGATAGTATTTTTATCCAGTCCGGGATCTCTTTCTTCAGTAATTATTTTATAAAGATTATCAAGGACAGTACTTTTATCATTAGAATTATTTTTAAGCAATATTCCGGACTTTAGCGCATAATTTAATTTCTGTCTATACTTTGAAGTTAACTCTTCTGATATTTCATTATATTTTTTTTTCTCATCTTTAGTCGTAAGTGAAGTCCTGACAGTAACTGCAGACGTATAAGCAGAAGCATTTCTGAACGATACACATTGATTATTTGTATCTGGTTGAGTTATAGCAGTATTACTTAAGATATTGCCTGATGGAATTTCTCTTGTAGAATATAATTTGATATTATTTAAGTTCACACTATCCATATATATATAAAAACATCCATTGTTAAAAATTTGCATTAAAAATTTTCCAAAATATTATAAAAACGCTAAAAACCAATAAATACAAATAAAAGTCGTATTTACAATTCTTAATATTTACATTTTTTAATTGTTGATAATATTATAACAATAAAATCATAATAACTTAAGTTTTCTGTAAACTTAAAGGAAAACAAAAACCTTTGCAAATATTTTTTGAACCGCTTGTCAATATTTTTCCATGATTGAACTTAATAATTCGTTTATAAAAACACATTCTTATATCTTCTCCAACAGTATTATAGATATCAGATTTTTTTTCATTTGAATAAGAAATATTTATAAAAACCATGTTCTGTAATATGTTCAAATTAATATTAATATTATCAAATAATTTAGAGTAACTTACTGCATTATGAAGTAAATTTTTTATTACTTTTTTGATTGCTAATCGTTCTGCACATATATATGCAGGATATTTATCAGTATTAAAATTAACTTTAAGTTTTTTTTCGTTACAATCTTCTTTTATATCGACTAAACACTCTCGAACAACCGAGTCAACATCAAATACTTCTTCACACGTAACTTTATACTTCCCATACTTACCGTCAATTAACATAGATATCATCTCAACTAAATATTTTGATGATTTCTCAACTTCATCTAATATTTCTTTGTTTATACTGTTAGTATCATAATTATTACTCTTAAGTATTTCCAAGCCTCTTAATTGTGCAATTGCAGGAATAGATAAATCGTGTTTAAGTTTATCAACAAAAAAATCTTGCTGTTTCTGTATTTTTAATGCACAAGCACTTTCTATTCTATAATTACAATTTTTGTAATTAATAAACATTATTATAAATGTTAAAGTAATAATCAAAAATGCAATGTTAACATTTATACAAAATAATAAGTACGCTAAAATCAAGTAACCAATTAGGCACATTAAATCTATCATATTTCTCATTTGTGAAATCTCTTTCTGGAAAACTGGATTAATTCTTTGTACTAATTATGATAATCGACTTTTGTCTAAACCTGAATTGCCGAACTGGAGAATAGTTTTTTATAATATGGATAATATTATTATCCATTTGGATATTAGCTGTTTAAATTTAAAAGATATTTATATAATTTAACATTGTGCACTCTTAAATAATCAACTTTATTTAACAAGGGATATGAAACGGCTGCTGACAAAGCATCTTTAATATTATTGTCGTTTTCTTTAATTCCTAGAAAACTTTTTCTGGATAAACCTATCATTATCGGATATCCTAAAGAATAAAATTCTTCAATTCTATTTAATATTTCAAAATTATCCTCTTTTGTTTTTCCAAATCCAATTCCGGGATCAATTATTATATCTGTAATCCCTTTTGAATTGGCTAACTCGATTTTTTTTAATAAAGAAAGATAAATTTCTTCGACAACATTATTATAAGTGGGATTGTCCTGCATATTTTCAGGATTACCAAGAGAATGTTGTATAATTATTTTAGTGTTATTACCGGAAATAACATTATACATATTAGAGTCATACTCTAGTCCCGACACATCATTTATAATTTTAATTCCTTTATCTATAACGTATGAAGCAACAATAGAGCTTCTGGTATCAATACTTATAGGTAAATTTATTTTTTCATTTTGTATAAACTCCAATACCGGATTTAATCTTTTAATTTGTTCATCATCACTAACCGGCATAGAATATGGTCTGGTACTCTCTGCACCAATGTCAATTCCATCAGCACCATCGTTAATAAGTTTTTGTAAATGCTTAATAGCATCATCAGGTTTAAAATTCAACCCGCCATCAGAAAATGAATCCGGTGTGACATTTAATATTCCTATAATTTTCGTTTCCTTCTCCGTTTGATTTAAAAATTTAATGAGATTTTCACTTAATATTTTTAAATTAAACGGCTGAAATTTTAATTTCTTGGCAATATTTATTATCTGATTATAACTACCTCCCAGAATAACGTTAGAAATATCTATCGAACCAGTTATAACATTCTTGTTTGTACCGCAATCTGCGCCCACAGATAATGCCGTTTGTTTTAGTATATTAGCTTGTGCCGGATTCAAATTAAAAATTTTTATATTTTTATATTTAAATTTTCCAGCAGCATGCTCACAATAACTTGAATCAAAACCAATATATTCAAGTTCTTTTTTTATGTTTTTATTAGTAACTTCTTTAATTATAAAGTCTGTCATTAGAGAAATTTTATCATAAAAAAACTTTATATAAGTGCGATTTTGTTTCCTGCCGAATCAGCAGGTGGGTGAGTGCCTAAATTTATCCATTTCCCACTGGCGATTTTTTATCGGTGGGTATACTTCAATAATTAAGAGCTTACTCTCCCTTTTTATAAAAATGTAGGAACAAAATAAACACCTATATAAAGTAATAATATTATTACATATTTTTATTTTACTGGCAAGTTACATGTTATTAGACTTTTTCTTTATACTTATAATGTATAGGGCATAAATATATACTTGTTATTTCCTGAATTAATAATAGTTTAAGAGTTGTAACAATTTTGTTTAAAATAGGCAATTTTTGAAAATAAAAATACTTTATATATATGTAAGGGAAATAAATCAAAACAAGAAAAGGAGATTTAAACAGATACATCGGATAAATAATTCCAACGATCTTAAAAAAACTTTCTTTTTATACTCTCTCTTAATATCCTCGTGTTTATTTAATGTTGCCGATTCAATTATTGGCAACTTTTTCTTTTGTATATTGTATTCTTTTTAATATATTTATAACAAAATCAGTTGCACCTTGTTGCTCTTTAAATACTCCATCACATGCATTTTGAGCATCAATATATACGGATTCATTATTCAATAATTTATTCATTTCATCATATAAATCATGCTGCGTTTTAACAATCTTTGCTGCTCCTGCTTTTGTTAAAATAGAATATATATCTTTAAAGTTAAATATTTGCGGACCTGATAAGACAGGAACTCTGCAAATTGAAGCTTCTAGTGGATTATGTCCGCCTGTTTTATTAAAACTTCCGCCAATAAAGGCAATATAAGAAATAGAATACATATATTTTAACTCACCAAGTGTATCCAAAATTATTACATCAACATTATCGGAAAAGACATCACTATTAGAACGTTTTCCATATTTTAAATTATACTTATCACACAACGACTCAATATCAGACACTCTTTCTAAATGCCTAGGAGCAATTAAAAGTTTTAATTCCGCATGATCATTTTTTAATTTTGAAAATGTGTCAATAACTATTGAATTTTCAGGCTTATGAGTACTACCAGCCAGCCATACTTTGTACCCGTTTTGTCCTAAGTCAATTTCGGAATCAGTCTTCACAATCCCAAATTTTAAATTTCCCATGAATTCTACTTTATTACTATTCATGCCTAAAGATACAAATTTTTTAGAATCTTCATTACTCTGAGTAAAAATACCAGAATAAAAATTAAAAACTTCCTTAAAAAATAATTTACCGATTCTGTACATTCCGAAAGAGGAATCAGAAATCCTGCCATTTATTATATATAACGGAATATTATTTTTTTTGCAATTATAAGCAAAATTAGGCCAAATTTCGGTTTCAGCTATCAGTACAACAGAAGGATTAATTCTTTTCAAAAATCTTTTTACTGAAGATTGTATATCAAATGGGAAAAAAGTAATATAATCTGCAATTTCTGAAAATTTCTTTTTAGCAATTTCTTGACCGGTTAGAGTAGAAGTAGTAACAATAAGTTTATTATCAGGGAAATCTCTTTTTATTCTTTTAATTAAATCTTCAACAGCTGTTATTTCCCCAACAGAACACCCATGTACCATTATTACACCTTTTTCAGATTTAATCTCATCACAAAACCCAAATTTACTTTTCCAGCCGCCGTTTTTTTTATGAATTACTCGTTCCAAATAAAAAAATGGTAAAGTGATATAAAAAAGAATAGCCGATAAATACTTCCATATAAACACAACCAACCCCCTTTGGCTTTATAGTTATGGTATTAGAAACTTTTTTGTATGTCAAATAATACAAATAAAAAAGACCTGTTGCATACACAGGTCTTTTTTATTTTAAAATTAATTAATTATATCTCCATACTCTTCAGGATTATTTAATAAATCATAATTAATTTCATTTTCATTGTCTGCAATAGCAGCTGCAACTACAGCATCAGATGTAACATTAAGAAGTGTTCTCATCATATCAGTAATTCTTTCAATTGTGAACAAGAATGCAAAACCTGCTACCAATTGTTCCGGACTTAATCCCATTCCGTTTAAAACTAATGCAATAGTTATTAAACCAGCTCCGGGTATACCGGCGCAAGTAGAAGAAGCAATAATAGCAAGAAGCGCAATTTGAATAACCAAAAATGGTGACAATGCTACGCCATAAGCTTGTGTTAAAAATATTACAGCTATTGTTTGAAGCATGGCAGTTCCATCCATATTTAATGTTGCCCCTAATGGCAATACAAAACTTGATACTTTATGAGAAATACCGCGTTTTTCACAACAAGCGATTGTAAGCGGAAGTGTTGCCGATGAGCTTGCTGTTCCAAAAGCAACCATCATAGCTTCTGCTATTGCTGCATATAGCATCATTACCGGTACTTTTGAAAATATCTTGAGGAATATAGGGTAAACAAGGAAAAACTGTATAGAAAATCCAATAGCTAAAACACCCAGATACTTTGATATACTTGCAAAAATATCAATACCAAAAGATGAAACAGAAACTGCGGTCAAAGCAAAAACACCCGGAGCTGCAAAACACATAATCCAATCAGTAATTTTCATTGTAGCCGCAAAAACTGATTCAAAAAAGCTTACAAAAGGTCTGTTAATATCACCGACTCTTGCCAATGCAACAGAAAACATTAATGCACAAACTATAATCGGAACCATATCGCCATGCGCTATAGATTCAAGTGGATTTTTAGGAATAAAACCTAAAATAATATTTAAAAGATTGCCTTTTTGCGCCTCAATTGTAGCTGCTACATGAGCTTGGATATCACCTGCGACTTCAGCGGTTATATAGTGAGCAGCACCCAGTCCCGGCTTCATAATTAAAGCTAATCCGGCTCCAATAGACACAGCAGCTATTGTTATAATTCCATAGTACAATATCATCTTTGTACCAAGTTTACCAATTTGCTTGCTATCACCTACACTAGTAATACCAATAACGATTGCAGAAATAACAAGAGGTATAACTATCATTTGAATTAATCGTATAAATACCTGACCAATAAATGTTAAAGTTGAAAGAAGAATTGGATTCGGATTTTGATGAAGCCATATACCAACCAGTACACCTAATACAAGACCGGCAAATATGTGCCAGTTCCTTTTTAAACCTAAACCAAGCGCAATAAGCACTTGCATATAAAATTTCATATAACCTACCTCTCTTATACTATCTAACCAGTTTATTTTACTATTTTTTAGGGTAAATGTAAAGAAGTGTATAATAAACATAATTATAAAAAATTATTGTTTATTTTGTTAACACGCTATCGCCGGATATTTTTTCACCCTTAATTATATATCTTGCCTGTTCCGTTTTTAAAAGATGATTGTCTACATTAGAAAAAGACTCTAACGTAAGAGTATTTATTCCGGAAAAACTATTATCATTTATCCGAATAGCTATTGTATCAGTTAGAATTTTATTATCGTATGGTGCTTTTTTAGAAAAAACAATTAAATTTCCTTCTACAGTTTTAACGGAAATTTCAGCAGATGCTCCTGTGAATGGATTATTTAATGATATTTTATCTCCTATTCTTGATAAGTTCCACATATCAAGACTTTGAGGCTTAAAAGTTTGATAACTGTTAGTATTATCCAGTTTTGCAATGACACGCCATACGCCAAATAAAGCTTCAGGGACATCTTCTACAGAAATTCCCGCAGAAAGTGTCATTTGTTCCGCAAAACAAATTTGCAAAGAAAAAATGACACTTAATAATAAACAAATAAATTTTTTCATGTTAAATATTTTAATTATATTTTTCTAAAAATCTACTTTTGTTTAGTTTGCAGATACAGATGTTGTTATAGGCTGCGTAAGAACAAGTTCTAAATTACTGCCAGAAGGAATTTTTACATCGACACCTTTGTCAACAACAGATTTAACTAATCCACCGCCGGCACCAACTGCAGTACCCAATGCAACACCTCTTCCAATACTTCCTCCTGCTAAGGCTCCGAATACAAGACCGGAAAGTGCACCGGCAGCACTACCAACTGCTAAATCTTTTGTATATTCTTTAGCTGAATCCATTTTGGTTCCGCCAACAAGTATTCCGGTATTATCATCTGTTTTTATTATAGCTGAAATAGGAATATGGTTTCCGACAGGAGTAGTTATTTGAGTAAATCTTACACAAAGTCTTCCGTTTATGGTACCATGTTTAGCTCTTGAAGCCTCAATAACTGTACCAGAAATTACACTTCCTGCTGGTGCTATGAGACTGTTGTTATAGTAAAAATCATTGCTTAAGTACATGTTAACTGCATCACCAACAGCAGCGCTTTCTGATGATATCTCAGATGATAATGATGCGTGCATAGATGAACCGGCAGGGACTTGCACAACACTACCTCTTAAAGGTGTATCAAAATTATAATTGACCGGTTGACTATAATTATTAGTATTTATTATTGGCTCAGATTTTGGCTGTTCGAAACTAAAATTAGTAGCAGCAAATGATGTATTAACAGAAATTAAAGACATCATAACTAACATCGCACTCAACTTTTTACAATTTAACATAGAATCTCTCCTTATACTTTTCATGTATATAACGTATTTTAAACATTATTTGTTCAATTGTCTATACATGATTTGTATTAAGTTAATTATTATTCTTCTATAATGCTTGTAATTTACAAAGGTATAGAATTACGGTATAATTTACTAAAAATTTTAGTAAGGAGATGCTATGTTTACAAAAGGTATACGAGGAGCAATAACAGTTGATGAGAATACTTCTGAAGCAATAGGAAGTGCAACTATTAAATTATTAAAAGAAATGATAAATCAAAACCATATAGAATTAGACTCAATATCACATGTTATTTTTACATTAACAAATGATCTTAATGCAGATTTCCCTGCAAAATATGCGAGAATTAATTTAAAATGGAAAGATGTTCCCATGATGTGCTTTCATGAACTTGATGTTCCGGGAAGTTTACCAAAATGTTTACGAGTCATGCTTGTTATAAACTGCAGTGAAAATTTTATTCCTGAATTTGTATATTTAGGTGGCGCAAAGGCACTTAGAAAATGATAAGAATATTAATCACTGATGACATTGATGGTTGGTTAAAATTTCATGCCAATGTATTGAAATCAATTTTAGGGCATGACTTAATAATTGATTTTGCATATAGCGCTTGGGAAGGGTATAACAAGGTTTTAGAAAATAATAATACACCTTATGATTATATACTTACAGATTTACAGATGGAAAATGATTATGAACCCAAGTACGCTGGGGAATGGTTTGTTGAACAAATAAAAGCATTAAAAAATTTCTATAATACAAAAATAATAATTATTTCTGCAACATATAATATAAGACAAATTGCAGAAAATTTAGGAGTATATTACATACCAAAATCGGTTGCGAGAGTATCAATTGATGCTTATAAAGAATTATTTAGTATTAAATAGACTATTATCATTTATTTATGAATAATTTATTTGTAATTCTTAACAAAAATTAATATAATTTAACTAAATAAGGCAATTTTTTCTTTGTTTATGTTTTTATATATATAGAAAGATATCCCTGCGGTATATGTGTGTAATATAAGAAGCTGAAGAAGGTTATGAAAGTCGAAAAAATTCAAAATAGCATTTACGGAGTTCCTTTTGAGTTCGCCGAAAATTCAAATCAAGAAGCGACGAATATAAAGTGCATGTCAAATAATAAAATTGACATCAATTCAAAAGACATACTCTCTTTCAAAGCAAAAGATATCAGCTTATCCAAAAGAGGTTGGTTCATTTTTGGTCAAACCTCCGAATACATGAAACAACCAAGCGAAATGATAAGTGCAATAATACAGGCAATCGGCACATCAATAGTTGCTCCGATAGCCATTTTGGCAAGTCCAAACAAAGGACATGTTCATAACAAAGAAGAAGAGGAAGCAGCAAAAGAAAAAAGAGTATTCCAAGCATTTCGTCAACCATTTTCTGCACTAATAGCATTAGCCTTCCAGGTTCCGGCAACACTTGCAATAGCAAAAACTTTTGACCACTTTGCTTATGAAAAACCGATAAAATTTTTCCGAGATGAAACTATAAATGACCTGATTCCGGATAAAGGTTATCTGGCAAAGCAAGCAAAGAAAGCATTAAAAGAAAAAGCTGACCCTAAAGTGGTTGATGAATGGAAGTCTGAGCTTGAATATGCACATAACATAAATCAAGTAAAAGAAGATTTGAAGAAAGAAATAAAGAAAAAATATAGCGAATACAATATTGAACTCTCTGACGAAAAACTTGAAAAAATGGCAAGTGAGAAAAAAAGAGTTAATAAGTTTGTTGCTAATAAAATGGCATCATTAAAGCATGATAAGCTTTTAGATGCAAAAATAAATGAATTAAAAAATAAAACATTTGACATAAAAGATATTGACTTAGTTACAGGAGAAGATAAGGATTTAGCAAGAGAAAAATTTAAAGACAAATTCAAAGCATTAAAGAATGAAAAACTAAACTGGTTGGACAAATGCATAAAAACAATGGGATTTGCAAACGGACGAATCAAAAAATACAATGATGCAGAAGACGCGCTTGCCAAAGAAAAAGGTCTTGAACTTTTAAAGGCAGAAAAACCTGAAATATTCAGCAATCCAGCTGAACGATTTAAGCAGTTTATTAAAAACAGAGATGAACATGCAACAAAAATATACAAAAACAAAAAATTCTGGATACAACTTGTAACAAATTTAGCTATGGTCGCAATAAGCTGTACTGTACTGAACTGGATGCATCCAAAGTTCATGGATTTTTGGGAAGGAGTACAGCAAGCAAAACGTGAAGAAAAACAGAAAAAAGCTAGCCAGCAGAAGGTAGAGGTGAGTGCATGAGTAAGATTTGGAAAACAATGACAAACTTATCACCAACAACTTACTTTGCAATTTCACTTATTGCAAAGGACGCTGTCGGTTGCTACATGTACACAACTACCGCAAAAAATAACAAACATTACACTCCCGAAAAAAGAGCTGATGTAGCAAACTATGATTTAGCAAACGGAATAATTAATATAGCTTTGCAGATTTTGGCAATTAAACCAATTGAGGCAGGTATTACAAAATTATCTGAATCTAAATTTATGAAACATTGTTTTAAAAATCTAGATCAGAGATTGGCTGACAAAGACAATAAAGCTGTCAAAACTCTATTGAAGAATAAAGCCGCTCTCGTAAAAGGTTCAACGGCTCTATTATCAATCGGTATTTGCCAGTACATTATTAAACGTTTTATTTCACCGTTCTTTTCAATGCCGGCAAGTGAAAAATTCCAAGAGTGGGGACTTGTTAAACCGACTTTATATGAAGGCGAAACATATACGAAGCCGTCTAAGCTTGATTTTGTGTATAATGCACCTGAAAACATCGGTAATAATTTAAAAGATTTTCATGAAGATTTTCATGATAATTTAAGAGATTTACACTCAGATATACATGAAAATTTAAGAGACTTTCATGGTGAGATAAAAAATAAGTTCGACGATTTGGCGTAATTAAGTTTTGTTTATGCGATAATTAATTTAGAGAGTATTTTAAGGAGAAGATTTAAGTAACATGAGTATATTTACCGCTATTAAGAATTTTTACAAAGAACCCGTACCTGCTGAACCAATAACGGATCAGAATGTAATTGATAAAACTTATGCACTATGGAGAATGCGTATATTTTTATCAATGTTTTTCGGATACATAATCTTTTATACTTGCAGAAAAAATATTTCAGTAGCGCTTCCTGCTATTCAAGAAGCATTAGGTTACAGTAAGCTGGAACTCGGTTTGTTAGGCAGTTCACTGTACTTTTCTTATGCAGCAGGAAAATTTATAAACGGTATAATTGCGGATAATACTAATGCAAAAAGAATTTTACCTTCAGCGCTTTTTATTTCGGCATTGGTTAATATTTTATTTGTAGTATGTGCACATTTTATTCCAAAAGAAATAAGCTTCTTTGGCTTACCTCCTATTTCTATGCTTTTGTGGATTTTGGCCTTTTTTTGGGGTGTTAACGGTTGGTTCCAGTCAATGGGTTTTCCGCCGATTGCTAAAAACCTTTCATACTGGTTTGCAAACAAAGAACGTGGTGTAAAATGGTCTCTATGGTCATCATCACATGAAATCGGAACATACATAAGTATGATTTTATCTGGCTTTTTAATTACACATTATGGCTGGGAATCCGTATTCTATGTTCCTGCAATATTTGCAATAATATTTTGTTTCTTTTTCTATAAAAATTTACAAGATAAACCTGTAAGTATCGGACTCCCCGATATTGAAAAATACAAGGATCCGAATTATGTTGAGCCTGTAAAAGAAGCCAACGGTGAAGATAATGTTTCATATTCTGAAATTTTCAAAAAATACATTATTAAAAATCCAACAGTTTGGCTGCTTGCGATTGCGTACATATTTGTTTATGTAGTAAGATACGGGACAATCGACTGGCTTGTAATGTATCAAGTTGATATGAAACACTATACGATTAGTGAGGCAGCTAAAATTATTAGTTTTCTTCCGTTAGTCGGGGTGCTGGGAACAATTGGTGCAGGATTTGTATCTGATAAATTGTTCAGAGGCAAAAGATCTCCGGTCAATATCATTTGTCTAACACTATTAGCTATCTGTATTTATTTATTTAAAATCAATCAAACTCCGCTGTTAGACTACGTTTATGTATCTGCAATCGGTGTATTTACTTGTGGTCCTCAGGTATTAATAGGCGGATTATCTGCTGTTGAATCCAGCTCAAAAAAAGTTGCATCAGCAGTCACCGGATTCTGTGGCATGTTTGGTTATATAGGTTCAATTCTTTCAGGTGTCGGAACCGGATATATTATTGACAAATTCTCTTGGAACAGTGCTATTAACTTCTGGATTTTATCTGCATTAATTTCATTAGCTATCTGTTTGATATTGCTAAGAAAAGAGATAAAGAAATAATTACATGACATACTAATTGTTGTTTATAAGCTTATTATATAAGGAGGTCTTTTTGAATAATTTATCTGCTATAGCTCAAAAAGAACTTAAAAAACTATTAGATGGTAATAAAAATTTTATAGCAGGAAAACCAACTGCTAAGAATATGTGCTTGAAAACATTACAAAGCCTAGCCCTTTGTCAGGAGCCTTATGCTTGTGTTCTTAGCTGTTCTGATTCAAGAGTAGTTCCTGAGATAATTTTCGATTGCGGAATCGGTGAGCTTTTTGTAGTTCGTGTTGCCGGAATCGCTGTTGGTCCGAATGTAAAAGAGAGTATTGAGTATGCAGTTAAAAAATTACATGTACCGCTTTTAATTCTTTTAGGGCATGATGATTGCGGAGTTATGAAGTATGCAAACGAACAATATCCAAATATGCCTGAACATTTTCAGTCTATTATAAAATCAGTATACCCGGTAATTGATGGGGTAGGAAAATTTGATTGTAACAATGAATTTGCACGTAAGCATACCCTATGGGTTGAAGAATATTTGCTTAATAATTCTCTAATAATTAAAGAAGCAGTAGAATCTGATAAGCTCTATATTGCAAAATGCCATTTTGACCACAATATAGGTGAAGTTACATTATTAGAAAAGGTGTAATTATGGATATAATAAAAGCGATTGCAAAAAGAGGATTAGAGCTAAGAGGAGCAATATATGAAAGCGGTTCAAATGATATTGTTTTAGTTATGTTGACCGGTATTTGCTCTAATGTTTTTCAAAATGATTTATTAAATTCAACAGGAGAACTTTTAAGTCAAAACGGTATAACAGTTATCATAGGACACGCTCACGATTCATTTTCTTGTTTTGCTTATACTGACCATTCTACAGGAAAACAAAAACACGCAGGCGTTTTTAATGATGATTTTTCTATGGTATATGAAGATGTAGAAACGTGGGTATTGAAAGCAAAAGAACTTGGTTACAAGAAAATTATTCTTGCAGGACATTCTCTTGGCTCAAATAAAATTATTAATTATCTTGGAAACACAAAAGATGATTATGTAGATTATTTCATAGTTTCTTGCCCTATTGATATTATGCACTGGTGGGAAGTTATGCCAAATATTGACTCTTGTTTTAGTTTGGCTAAAAAATGGGTTGAGGGAGGTCGTGGAGATGATATACTTCCGTTTATGTTTGGTGGTTTTTCTCCCATGACAGCAAATACAGTTCTTGGTTTTTATAATGCTGAAAACCTTAAAAACTGCCCAGTTTTGAGTAAAAATGGTAAAACAAAATCCTTGTATAATATTAAACCTAACGGGACATTTTTGATTGGTTCAAAAGATTCCGTAACAGGTAAATGCCCTAAAGTCTTTATGGAACAGTTGAATAAATGGACAAAAAATCCTAAATTAAATCAGGTTATAGAAGTTGATGGAGCAAGTCATATTTTCTACGGAAAACACGATATTTATGCTCAAACGATTTTAGATTGTGTAAAAAATCATTTTATAAAAAATAGTGAGGAAAAAAATGTTTAAAAATATTTTCTTAACTTTATTAGTATTATTATCATTTGTATCTTTAGGTGTTAACGCAATGCATTGTAAAAAGTGGGATAAAGTTTTCCCAAAATCGGAAAAAGTTAATGTTCAAAAAGTTGAATTTAAAAACAGATTTGGAATTATTCTGGTAGGAGATTTATATTCTCCAAAAGGGGTAAATGCAAATGAAAAATTGCCTGCTATAGCAATTTCAGGACCATTTGGTGCAGTTAAAGAGCAATCTTCAGGGCTTTATGCTCAAACTTTAGCTGAACGCGGATTTATAACTCTTGCCTTTGATCCAAGTTATACAGGTGAAAGTTCAGGAACTCCAAGACACGTTGCAAGCCCAGATATTAATACAGAAGATTTCTCCGCAGCTGTTGATTTTTTGAGCAATTATAAAAATGTTGATTCTGAAAGAATCGGAATTTTAGGAATATGCGGATTCGGCGGATTTGCAATAAATGCAACTTCAATTGATACCCGAATTAAAGCAACAATAGCTGTTACAATGTATGATATGACAAGAGTATCTGCAAAAGGATACAATGATTCGGTTGACGAAAATGCAAGATATGTTATGAAACAAAACCTCAATAAACAAAGAACTGAAGATTTCAAAAATAATGAATATAAGGGAGCAGACGGCTTACCGGAAAAATTAACAGGAAATGAGCCTCAATTTGTAATAGATTATTGGGGGTATTATAAGACTAAAAGAGGTTTTCATCCCCGTTCAATCAATTCAAACGGAAAATGGAACTTGACTTCATCTCTGTCTTTAATAAATCAACCGATTTTGCAATATGCTAATGAAATCAGAACTCCTGTATTACTTATACATGGTGAAAAAGCGCACTCGAGATATTTTAGCGAAGATACATTTAAAAAGCTAAAAGATAATAACAAAGAACTTTTGATTATAAATGGTGCTAATCATGTAGATTTATATGACGGAGGTGATAAAAATGTCATTCCGTTTGATAAAATTGAAAGTTTTTATAAAAATAATTTAAAATAAAGAGGAAAAATGAAAATAACAGTAATTACAGGTAGTCCGCGCAGGAACGGAACTTCAAACTATTTAGCAGATGAGTTTATTAGAGGAGCAGAAGAAAATGGACATAAAATTTTTCGTTTTGATTCCGCTCATTCTAATGTAAATAATTGTATTGCATGCAATGCTTGTACTATGGGTTCAAAACCATGTATTCATAAGGATGATTTCGTAGAATTAAGAGAACACCTTTTAGAAGCTGACGTTATTGCATTTGTTACTCCTATATATTACTTTGAAATGACCTCTACAATCAAAAAAGTAATTGACAGATTTTATAGCATTGACACAATTCTTAGAGAAAAACAAAACAAAGCTGTTTTAATTTCTGTCCAGCATTCATCTGTTTCGGAAGTTAAAGATATTTTGAATAATAATTATAATGCTATACTAAATTGGTTAAATATTGAAAATGTTGGAATAGTGAATGCTATTGGAATAGAAAGTGTAGAACACTTAAAACAAACAGATTATCCAAAACAAGCGTATGAACTGGGTAAAGGCTTATAGGAATTAGTAATATATTATTAATTTTTATTTTTGTGCAGTATTACTATAATTACTCCCGATAAAATTAATCCGATTCCGCAAAATATTTTAAATGTAAGAGTTTCGCCGAAAAGCAGAACTCCGAAAAACAATGCAGTTAACGGCTCTAAAGCGCCGATTATGGCAGTTTTTGTTGCGCCAATAAGCTTAATTCCGAATGTGATTGTTTCAAGAGAAATTATAGTCGGAAATACGGCTAGTCCGAATGCGCAGACTAAACAGAACCAATTGTTAAGCTGCTGCAACTCTGTGCAAAATTTCAAATTCCATATATAAACACTTAATCCGAATAGCATAACATAAAAAGTCAATTTGTCAGGTTTTATGTGTCTTATTGTGCTTGTATGTTTTATTCCAACCATATAAATAGCATAAAATAGCGCTGATAAAAGTGCTAGTATTACACCTTTTATATTTAAGCTGCTCGTATTGCCACCGTATAACAAAGTTATCCCTAATATTACAAAACAAAGCGCAAGCCATATAATTTGGGGCAAATGCTCTTTAAAAATAATTCTTGAAATTAAAGCTACGATTAGAGGATAAGCGAATAAAATGGTGCACGCTAACCCTGAAGGTATATATGTAAAAGCTCCAAATAAAAATACTGAAGATAGAGAAAAAATTATACCAAACACAAATAATATAAATAATTCTTTTAAAGATATTTTAAAAGAGGTGTGCTTATACAAATTAAGCCATAATCCGTATACTATAACCGCAAATAAATATCTGTAAAAAAGAACAGAATTAACACCTATACCTTGAGAGAACATTGGTAAAGCAAATAGCGGATTTGTTCCATAACTAATTGCTGCAAAAACTGCATTAATATACCCTTTTGTTGTATAAGTTTTCATATTTGTATTTCAGCTCCATATTAATATTATCATGAATGGATTGCTATAATTACTTAAAATCCATTGATAAGTATGATGGTGACGAGATAAAGTCGCTTATTTAGGATTTGCAATTTAATATTGCATAAATTTCAAACGAATTCTTTATTTGTATCTATCTAAGGGTGTTTATTAACACCCTATTTTTTGCAGCTATACTTGCTAACATTTTGTCATTTGGATGGAATGATAGAAAGTTATAAAACAAAAATAACCGGTCTAAAAACCAGTTATTATCTTAATTATTTATATGGTACCGCCAAGCATGTGATGTGAGAATGCTATCTCAGAAAATTTTGGAGCTGATAAATTTGAATTATGATTCAAATATTAGTTTAATAATGTCTCTTATTAGAAAATTATTATAAACTAGCAAATTTTATTTTTATGGGTTTTAATATTTGTATAGCAGAAAGTGGAGAATATAAAAATGGATAATAAAATAAATTTTACAGCAAGAAGTAATGCATATTTTGTAATAACAAAAAAAGGATGGCAAAGAGCTATTCCTGATATGGCTTATTCGCAAATCAACGCTAACCGTGAACGACTTGAAAAATTTGCCAGAAAAAATAATATTAAGATTACTTTTACCGATGCTAATAATATGCTTCCTGAACTTCATACAGGTAGTGAAAGTAGTTTTTTGTCCGGGAAATTGGCTATAGAAGTCGAAAAAAAACCTTCGTTAGTTTCAAAAATCAAAACAACATTTTCTGATTTTAAAGATACGATAACAGGAAAAAATTCTGGAGTTAAGTGTACAGTTAGTACGGTTTCTTATTACGAAAAGGACAGCAAGAATATTCCTACTTTGAAAGAAAAGGGGAAAATGGGATTATTTGTAAATTATGAGCCGACTAAACATCCAATGGATAGACGTATTGACTTTAATTTGGTTGTAGATTTTTTACAAAAAGTTGTAGGGAAAAATATATAATTTTGATAAATTCATATCAAAAAGAGCCCACAAAATGGGACTCTTTTTATGCTTAATTTATTCGAATATGTTAAAAACTTTGTCAAATCAGCATACACAGGTTTATAAGTTCAAAATGGGTTCTGGGTATAATTT
>CADBPN010000029.1 GCA_902796585.1 uncultured bacterium | reverse complement strand
TGCCAGACAAGTCTCTAACCTAATTTGGAAAATATTATTTACAGCCTGATTTGTAACAATTTTGTAACAATCAAGAGAAATATCTACTACAGATTTAGTAAATTTTTAAATATTACAAATTTGTTATAATTTATCTTTTCGAGTTAGTAATAAATAGGCAAAAAAATTTTTTTTGAGTTTTAGTTTTACTATGAATATGATTATACAAAATTTTTATATGCAAAACTCTCAAATTTTTTGTGCAAATAAAATTAACATAACAAAAGAACAAATATTGGCACTTCGCGACCAAGGAAAAAAAGAGAAAGAAATTCAAGCTATTTTAGGACTTTCGTTACGTGGATACTATAGCTTGTTGAAAATGCTTAGTGTCCCTGGTGTAATATCGGCTTTAAATCAAAAATTAGCAAGTATTCCAAAAAATGAATTTGAACAAATGTTAAAAGATAAAGCAACAATGGAAGATATATGTAAAAAATATAAAATATCTGCAAGCGTATATTATACATATATTGAGAAAAATAATTTGAAAAATTATATTACATATCCTAAAAAAAAATCTGTAACAAAAGATATGCTGCAAGAGTTGGTAGATAAAAAATATTCTATCGATGAAATTTGTAAAAAATTAAGTATTGCCAAAGATACTTATTTTAGGTTGTTAAAAAAATTTGATATTTTAACAGAATACAAAAAGAATAAAGCAAATGCCAATAATATTACAAAAGAACAAATTGTAAGTTTGCTTGATTGCAATAAAAAAATTTCAGAGATATGTGAAGAATTGAACATTTCAGCTTCAACTTTGCGAAAACTGTTTGTCAATTTTAATATTAATACAAGAACAATTCAATCAAAAAAAATAATTTCAACTATTACAAAAGAGCAGCTGCTTGAGTATATAGAGGCAGGTGTGCCGTCGGAGCAAATTTGTAAGGAATTAAATCTTAGCAAAAGGACGTATTCAAGATTAACAAATAAATTTGGCATAAATACACCAATAAGGCAAGCAAAAGCAAATATAAAAAATGTAACAAAGGAACAATTACAACGGCTTGTTGATGAGGGTTTAACAATGAGTGAAATCTGTAAAAAATTGCATTTATCCGGAAAAAGTATTTTTTACCGATTATTGAAAACATTAGATATCAGATACAATTATAAAAATCACTCAAATGAAATAAATATACCAAGAGAAGATTTACAGAAGGCTGTTGATGAATGGAAGTCTGTTCGCGATATAGAAGAAAAATTGCATGTTTCAAACTCTACTTTTTACAATAAAATAAAATCAGCAAATATAAAATCAGTGTTAAGTAATTCAATTGAAACGATAGACAAACTGAATAAAAATGATATTCAAGAAAAACTTGATAAAGGAGCCTCTCCTAAAGAAATTTGTGATATGTATAATATTACTCCAAGAATGTATAATACTTTAATTGCGCAGTATGGTCTTTTAAGTCAGGGAAAAAAGAATTTTCAACGAGTTAAAAGTATTACAAAAGAGCAAATAGAATTATTAGTTAATTCAGGCAGAAATACGAAAGAAATATGTGAAGAATTGAATATTACAATTGTAACGTATATCAAGCTAATAAAAAAATTTAATATTGAAAGAAAAAACAAATAAAATTTTTGTTATTTATCCTATTTGAAATCACCAATAATATTAGGTTGTCCGCCTCTGTAGGTAGAAAGTAAATCAGCAATAGGACCGGCATCTTTTCTGCTTAATGGGTTTACTTGACCTTTAAGATATGAATATCTGGATTTTTCTGCTATTTCTTTCCAATATTTACTTTTTTGTTGCTTTTCCAAGGCTTCATCTGTCATCACGTTTAAATGTAAGTGCCACATTGTAGTTTCTCCGGTTGAACCTACGTATCCAATTGGTTCTCCTGCTTTCATTATAGTACCAACGGTTGGCATATCTATGTGTGTCTGATAATCTTCCGGTCTTGCCATATGGTCAAATGAGTACATTCTGCCGTCTCTTCCTAATAGAATTACTTTATTGCCTATAATATTGTCAGTTTTTCTTGCTTTTTTATGTGAAATTATTACACCATCGACAGGAGCTTTAATTAGTACAGGTTCCTTAGGCTTTCTGGAATAGGGAGAAACATATATATCAAGTCCCATATGAGGTCTTTTTTTATTTCCGTTAGGTCTATTTGCGAAATAATATCCAAAAGGACTCAAGTAAACATTTGGTGTATTTTCTATTGGTAACGTATATTCAAGCAATGAATCCGGTTTATAAATTCTGTTTTTTAGTTTTTGTCTTGAAGGTTCATCAAAACAATAACTTATACCACCGACAAAATTTGTATCAGAAACTATATGTAAGCCATCTAAATCTTTGGGTGTTATTTTATCAGATTTATATAATAGATGTTTAGCCGGTTCATTATGTTGCGGGTAAGGTAAATTGTTGATAGCTGTTTTAGTCGGAATCATTAATGCAGCTGTGGTGACTAAGGGATATAAAATTTTATTTAATCTTCCGGATATGACTTTCATATAGTTAGTAAAAATGCTAAAAAATAATTTTGCTACATACAGATAAAATTTTATTTATAAAATTTTTTATTATATAATTGTACACATGAAGAAAAGATTGGTACTTTGCCTCTTAATAACAGCAATACTAATGGGCAGCGGAAATATATATAGTTATGCTCAGGTTGAACACGATGAGCACGCCGAATTATTCAAAAATGTTATTGTTAAAGACGGAATGGATTTGGATATAGTAGAGTGTGTTGCTTTAGCGTTCAAAAATAGTCCAAGAATAAAGAGAAAAAAATATGAACTTGATTTGGCAAAAAGTAACGTAGGGATTGCAAAATCTGCATTTTTTCCGGTTATAGGTGCCGGTGTAGGTTTTTATAACGAAAATAATTCAAATTCAAGTGATTTTAACCGACATTACAGAGAACTACCAAATGTGGCAGTTGCTGTAAATCAACTGGTTTGGGATTTCGGAAAATCAATTGCAAATATTAAAATGGAAGAATTCTATAAAATCGGTGCAGAATACGAATTTATGGATAGTTTGTGTTCAACATTATTTGATGTTAAAGAAAAATATTATGAGGTTTTAAAAGCTAAAGCTTTAGTAAATATTGCAGAAGATAATGTAAAAATTTGCAAAAAATATGTTAAGATCGCAAAAGATAAACAATCAAAAGAAACCGCCCAATTCCATCTGGATAGAGCCTTATTTGAATATGCTTACTCACAAACGGTGTTAAAAAATGCAAAAGTTGATTTAAGTAATTCTATGTTTATTGTTAATACTCCAAATTATACAATTTCCAATACAAAAACATTTAGTTACGATAAT
The DNA here is from genome assembly GCA_902796585.1 of uncultured bacterium. GTDB lineage: Bacteria > Cyanobacteriota > Vampirovibrionia > Gastranaerophilales > Gastranaerophilaceae > CAG-196. The sequence goes on along the minus strand of CADBPN010000029.1, from coordinate 5,260 downwards.
GATTACGGATATGAATCAAAAAAAATACCCGAAAAGTTTGTTCCGCACGCTTTTGATTTTAAAAGAGAAAAAGCTCTTGAAATAGCTTATGCAAGCAGTCCGGACTTGAAAGTTCTTGAATCTACCAAAAAAGCAATGGTGCAAGCTTTAAAATTTGTTAAAAGAAAATATTTACCTGAACTTGGAGCTAATGTTGGTTATGGTTATGTTAATTCAAACGAAGCGTCAAATAATAGTTTACAAGTAGGTGTAAATCTTTCAACCAGCGTAAATTTAATGGAATTAAAGCATTCTATTAAAGGAGCAGATGCTCAATTGAAAATGGCAGACAATGAAATACAACTGTTTAAAGAAGATTTGTATTTTGAAGTACAAAGAGCATTTAATAATCTGGAGTTTGCGCAAGAAGATGTTCCTTATGCACAAAATACAGCTACTCAAGCTTTAAGTAATATTTCATTAATTGAACAAAAATATTTAAACGGAGAAGTTGATTATATAGCACTTCAAGATGCCAGAAAAGATTATATAACCGCAATGCAAAGCTATATAACAAGTCTTTATTTTTATAATAAATCGCTTATTCAAGTAGAAGAAGCTATGCATTATCATATAGTAGATATTCACCACAAAGCACAACACGCAATGATAGATCACTCGGATGAGCTTATTGAGCATCTTACCGAAGCATTAGGTTGCGATGAAAAAGAAAATAAACACAAACGAAAAAAAGTTAAAAAACAGAAAAAAGACAATTTATAACTATAAAGATTTAATATACATTTCTAATTCTTCTTCTGAATTCATTTCTGTAACAGCTACAAGTATTTTATCTGAGCTTATTTTTATACCACCTAAAATGTTATTGTCTTTTAATCTTGATAAGAATTTGTCAGCATCCGGAACTTTAATAACAAATTCGTTAAAGAAATTTTTATTTATTGTTTGTATTCCCTTAGCAGAAAGCATTTTAGATAACTTATGTGCCAAATTCGCAGAAATGATACCTGTTTGTTTAAAACCCTTTTCTCCCATTAAACTCAAGTATAGTGTAGCAGAAAGTGCAATAAGCGACTGATTAGAACAAATATTACTTGTTGCTTTTTCTCGTTTAATATGTTGTTCTCTTGTTTGAATCGTCAATGTAAAAGCTTGTTCACCTTCTGCATCAACAGTTCTTCCTACTAATCTTCCCGGAAGTTGGCGCATATAAGCATTTTTGCAAGCCATGAATCCGGCATGAGGCCCGCCAAAATTCATTGAAATACCCAGAGATTGAATGTCTCCTACAATAATATCCGCTTTTGTAGGAGGTTCTAAAATAGAAAGAGCGGATAAATCAGCGCAAACTATTAATATAGTGTCGGATTTTTCTATTTTATTTATTTCTCCGTAATAATCAGGATTTTGTATTAAAATACAACAATATTCTGAAGCATTTTGCGGTATTTCATCAAACCATTCTATTTCAATATCCTGCGCCCATGCATAAGTCTTAATTACTTCTTTGTACTGAGGATTGATAGTATTTGATATTAGGGCTTTATTTTTTTTACCTTTTGAAATTCTGTGTGCCATTAAAACAGCTTCGGCGCAGGCAGAGCCTCCGTCATACATAGAAGCATTTGCGATATCCATTCCTGTTAACCTGCAAATCATTGTTTGGTATTCATATATAATTTGAAGTGTTCCTTGCGAAATCTCCGGCTGATAAGGAGTATATGCAGTTAAGAATTCAAATCTTTGTGCTACATAATTTACTGCCGCAGGAATGAATTTATTATAAACACCGCCTCCTAAAAATGAAATATATTCAGTTTTGTTTTTCTTAGCGAGTTGTTTGATTCTCTTTTGAGTTTCCATTTCGCTTAAAGGTTCTGATATATTAAATTCGTTCAGTTTGACTGGAATTTGTTTATATAAATCCTCAATAGATTTATAATTTATAGATTCCAGCATTTCCTGTCTTATTTCATCAGTATGGGCAGTAAAATTTTTCATTATTCAATCTCTTCTTTATAATCCGAATATTCCATAAGATCTGCAAATTCTACTTGGTCTGCATTTGATTCAATTTTTACAAACCATTTTTCTGCATAATTTTCATCATTTAATAATTCCGGACTATTTACTATTTCTTCATTTACTTCTATAACTTTGCCAGAAACAGGCATATATATTTCTGATGCTGCTTTTACGGATTCAATTGTTGCGAAAACTTCATTTTTACTGAATTCCGTATCAACTTCCGGAAGCTCTACAAAAACAATATCTCCAAGCTGATTTATAGCGTAATCGGTTATACCGACCTCATAGTTTTCTCCTTTATCAAGGATATATTCATGTGTTTTTGTACATAACATATTTTCGTCCATGTTGTTTCTCCTATATTATATTCTTAACCTTTATTTCGTTTAACGACAAATGGGCGTTTGACAATTTCGGCATCGTGTAATTTTTCACGTATCATAATTTGAATTGTAGAGCCAACAGGGAAATTGTCAAGATTTTTTGATTTTAATTGAACGTAAGCCATTCCGATGTTGTCGCCTCTTGTTGGTGAAATTCCGCCGCTGGTTACAATTCCGACCTTTTCTCCGTCTTTAAAAACTTCATAGCCGTGGCGTGCAATTCCTCTGTCCAACATTTTAAATCCTACTATTTTTTTGTCGGTTCCGTTTTTTATTTGATCCATTATGCGTTCTTTTCCGTTATAATCTTCCGTTTTGTCTTTTGCTACAGACCAAGCTAATCCGGCTTCGACAGGGGTTGTCTCAGTGTCTAAATCATTTCCGTATAATGGCAATGAAGCTTCTAACCTTAATGTATCTCTTGCGCCAAGGCCTATCGGTTTTATTCCGTAGGTTTTTCCTGCTTCTAAAAGTTTATCCCATAAATATTCAGCATAATCATTGTATACCATAATCTCTATGCCGTCTTCTCCTGTGTAACCGGTTCTTGATATCCATAAGTTTATATTAAACAGCACGCCGCGTTTAATCGAGAAAAATGGCGGCAACTCAATGATTCCCAAACTTCTTATTAAGTCACAAGCTTTTGGACCTTGAAGCGCTAAAAGCGAGTAATTATGGGATTCGTTAATTATTTTTACATCAAAACCTAAGCTGTTTCGGGTAATCCAGTTCAGGTCTTCATCTACTCTTGAAGCGTTTGCTATTATCAGGTACTTATTTTCTTCCATTTTGTATATTATTAAATCATCAATTAAACCGCCGTCTTTATTTGGTAATTGACAATAAACCGCCTTAGAATTAACAAGTTTTTTTATGTCTTGCGGAACTAATTTTTGTAAAAACGGCAGTGCATCTTTTCCTTGTACTATCAATTCTCCCATGTGGGAAACATCAAAAAGTCCTACGGATTCTCGGACTGTTTTATGTTCTTCTATAATGGAAGTATACTGAACCGGCATATCCCAACCGGCGAAATCAACCATTTTTGCCCCAAGTTCTATGTGTCTGTCGTGTAAAAATGTCTGTTTTGTCATCTTAAACTCCCTGAAAATAAACTGTAATTAAAACAAAAAATGTATGAAACAAACAATTTATATAAATATTTTCGTTATAAATACGAATATTGTCAAGCATGTAAATTTTTCAAAACCATTGATTTTATTGCTTTTTACAAAACAATTGTAAAGATTTGTAACAATTTTTAAAAAATCATTAAAGTTTTTGAGAAATCTGCCGTAAACCATGGTGGAAAAACAAAAAGGGAAACTATTTAAACTCAAGAACCTATAAATCTTGGGTTTTTCTTTTGCGTAAAAAAGATATTAATAATAACAATTAATAACATATATGATGAAGATTTAACTTATATATGTTAGAATACAATTATGAAAAATCCTTATGAAAAAGCAATGCGGAGATTCCAGAATGCACTTAACGCAAATGACATGGAATCAGCAAAAAAAATTATAGAAACAGACATAAAGCGTGTATGTAAAAAAGAAGAATATTATTTTTACTTAGGTCTTGTATCTGATAATTTTGTTGAAAAAAAAGAATTTTATACAAAAGCTATAAAAGAAAATCCGAAATTTTTAGATGCCTACGTTAACAGAGGACTTGTTAAAAATGAGTTAGGCGATTTTGAAGGTTCAATAGAGGATTATAACAAAGCCCTTGAATTAGATCCGAGATGTTCTCTTGTTTATAATAACAGAGGATACACCAAATACAAACAGCAAGATTATGAAGGTGCACTAAAAGATTATAACAAAGCTATATTATTGAACCCCAATTTGAAAATTGCATTTGATAATAAAGCTAAAATGCTTCAAGAAGTTTGTATGAAAGATGATGATGATTTTAGTGAAAAATATTATTTAAGTTTGGGAATATCAGAAATTAACAGAGGCAACGTTGAAGACGGAATAAAAAGTCTAAAAGAAGCGTTAAAATTCAACCCCAATTCTGAATTAGTACATTTTTATATTGGTGTTGCATACCAGAGCATTAATAAAACGGATGAAGCAATCAAATTCTATACTGAATCTATCAGATTAAACAAAAAGATGATAGATGCGTATTTTAACAGAGGACAGTTGTTATTTAAAGATAATCCAAAATTGGCACTTGATGATTTTGTTTCAGCGGTAGCTTTAGATCCGAAATTTATTGATGCATATTATTCTATAGCTGCTATTCAGAAAAATTTAGGACAATACGCAGAAGCTGTAAAAAATCTTGATAAAATTTTAGAGATTGAACCAATGGCAGTAAATGCAAAGGCATTAAAAAAATTAATTTTAACTAAGTACTTAAAAACAGATAATGAATAAAAAAAGAACCGATTCCTTAAGAACCGGCATTTTTTCTTTAATAAATTTTAGTATCGATTATGTACGTCAATATTATTTCCCGACAATTTATCATTTATAGACATAACAAGATAAATTAAGAAGAACACAAAAATAAAACTTACAAGTCCTGCCCAAAGAACACCTAAACCTGCCCAAATTCCTTGAGTTCCCATAACTCTAATCGTGCTGATAATTAGTCCTATTAAAGTAACGATTGCCATAATATCAACCAAAACGCCGCCAAATTTAACTACAAAATTTCTCATATTAATATCCCTTCTTTTGTAAACAATATATATTTTAAATTCGTATAAGAATAAAACAATTCTCTCTTTGGATAATGGCGAAATAGGTAATCTTTAAAGCGGACAATTTAAATTTGAAAATGGAAAATCAACCTCCCTCAGGGGAGGACAGAATTTCAAAATTCGT
>CADBPN010000028.1 GCA_902796585.1 uncultured bacterium | reverse complement strand
ATAGTAGAATTGGAAATCTGAAGGGATTTCTAAAGCTCCTGCCGGTTTTTTATTTCTTTCGATTGCTGAATATAATTCTGTCATTTTTTTAACTCTCTCTATTTAAATATCTCTTACATATATATAAAGTATTTATCTTTCCAAAAATTGCCTTTTTTGATGCGTTTTGTTAAGTTTTGTAAAGACGAGTTTTTAAAATCTCCGTTTTCTTAATAAAAAATAACAATCTTAGCGGCATATTAAACTTAAAACAAAATAATTGTGGGAGTAAAAACTAATCATAACTATTTTTCAAAAGAAGACTTTGCAGGAAACATTTGTTCCAAAAAATCTTTGATTAAAACTCTATTTACATCAGAAGTAAGTTCATTATCGTTTAAACAAAATAGTTTGGTGGTTTTATTTTTCAAAAAAGAACTGTAATTGTCTTTATCAGCACCTATATAAACTGATTCTTCGGCAATTCTTGAGTTAATATACCTTATTATTTTTGAAGAAAACGGTATATATTTATTATAGGAATGAATTTTTATCGGGTTTATAAGTTTTTTTTGCACACCATGATTAATTAAAATAGCATAATAGGCATACAATGCTCTCGATATGTTTTCAGATGTTCTAAATCGACTGTTTAATGTTTTTTCTATCGAATCAGAAAATTCTTTACAGCAGTTTGATATATCGGATTTTATATATGCATCAATATTATGATGGGGATAAAGTCCTATGCTTTTCCCGTATTTTTGTAAAACGAGAGTGTCCGCATTAAATAACTGTTTTTCATAATCATCACAGAGTTCATATTTGTCAAAAAATCTGAAAATGGGTTTTCCGTTTGAACTAAAGAAGAAATCAGGTTTTAGTCTTTTTAACATAAACATATCGTCATTTGCATACAAAAATTTTTCAGCTAAATCCGGAATATTACAGATACAAAATTCTATAACGTATGAATTAAATGTCGGCAAATATTTTGATGGAATTATATCTTCGTGTTTTACAATTTTAATCTTGTCATTATTGGTGTTCAACCAATTTGGAAGTTGATTGTCTGTTATTATATAAACATTGTTAATCCAAGGTGCATATTGATCTATAGACCTTAATGAATATTTCAATTCATCATTATTCATGTAACGTCCATTAGCCGAATTAATTTCAAAACCTTCTTTCTTCGCCCAAAAATCTCTTTTTGAAATCCATTCAGGCTCACTTCCGTCTACCCATGTATATACTATGTCAATTTTTTCCATTTTAATTTCACTGTTTTATTTTTGATAAAATATTGCTGCGATACAATTTCATCAAATTATTTATTTGTTTATCGTTAAAACCTTTACTGTTTTTTTTGTACAAAGTTTTGCCTTTGTTTAATCCTATATGTCTGAATATATTTGTGCAAGTAAGTGTTTTTATATGATTTTTGACGACTCTGATTTTACGATTCGAAATAAGTGCCATAAACCATAACCAAATGTCATCTGCAGCAGGAGCATATTTCAAATAAATATCTTTCCTGAAAACCTCTTGTCTAAAACAGTTTGGCGGATACATAACTCCTCCGACACCTGTTAAAAAATTATCAAATCTTGCGGATTCTTCTTTTATATGTTTATCCCAGGTTTCATACGAACATATTTTATTGTTTTTATATTTTATTCTGTGTGCTCTATGTACTTGAATATCTTTTGGATTCGCTATGTACGAGTGATACAAAAACTCCAGCCAATTTGACGGATAAATAATATCATCATCAGCTGTAACTATTATGGAATCAGGAAATTCTTTTAGTGCATAAATTATTTTTGTATATGAACCGATATCTTCTACAAAACGAATTTCCAAACCATTTTTTACGTATTTTGTAATTGAATATGGTAAATCAGACATTTTTAAATTATCACTAAGCCAAAGAATAATTCTGTCCGGTTTTATTGCCTGAGTCAGAAGAGTATATATTGATAATTCCAAGTCGTTAAATCTCTCTTTATAAGAAGTTAATGATACAATAATCGGAGTTTCTCTCTTTATTATATTTACTCCGGAATAATCCCCCAGATTATTTGACTTATAGCGCAAATACGGATTAAAAGCGAATCTTAAATAAAATTTTGTTTTCAAAAGTTTTTTAAACATTATAGCACTCCGAAATTATTATACTTTCTCTCGGCGTGTTATTACCAGCTTCTTGCGTTCTAAGCTTTTTGACCCATTCTAAAATTCTTTTCTCACCTCTTGTAAGCGGCAGATGAGAAATATCAAAACCGGCACACCACAAAAGCCAAATGTATTGAGGCGTGATAATCTTACCTCCGTTTTCCAATCTATCATAATCAAATTTAAAAGCTTTGTAATCCTGATTAAGCAATTTGTATATTTTTTGCTCAATAAATCTCTCTAAAACTTCACTTTTGTTTAAGGAAAAAGCATCAACAAGTTCATTTTTAAGTCTGTGCAGACTCATATCGTAATTTACATTGTTTAGATAATCTTCCTGAAGTTTTTTTGTATTTTTATCTAAATCAAATCCGAATCTAACGGAAAACTTTAATCCTCGAATTATCCTTGTAGGGTCATCAATAAAACTATTATCGTGTAAAACTCGGAGTTTTTTATTTTCAATGTCTTTGACTCCATCAAAATAATCAATTATTTCTCCGTCAGTTGTGCGCTTTGCAATTGCATTAATTGTAAAATCACGTCTTTTTAAATCTTCTTTTAACGGACAGCCTATTTTATCAACCTTTGGCAAGTGCCCTTTTTGGGGATAGGTTTCTGTTCTGGTTGAAGCAATATCTATTTCTTTGCCGTCACATAAAATTCTTACTGTACCAAAGTCCGGATTTGTTTTTATTACTTTATAAACAGACGCAAATTCTATTGCATTTCCTTCATAGCACAAATCAATATCTCGGGACCCAATTCCAAGAATCTCATCTCTTACAACTCCGCCTATATAGTATAAATTTTTGTCTTTTATATTCATTTTTTAACTTGTATAGAATTGCCTTTAAAATTAATTCCGGATTCTGGCGAACAGTTGTCCTTATTTATTCTGATTACTTCTTTTGTTGTGAATAATTGATGAAGCAAGTGCGCTAAGAATAAATACTAACCCTAAAAGTCCTGTAACAACTTCCGGAACTTCATGAAAAGTTGAAACAAACATTAATATAGCCAATGTTCCGATTGCCCAATGAGCTCCATGTTCAAGGTACAAATACTGTGCAAGTGTTTTCTTTTCAACAAGCATAATTGTAAGTGAACGAACAAACATAGCTCCGATAAACAAACCAATTGTGATTATAATAATATCTTGACTTAAAGCAAAAGCACCTAATACACCATCTAAAGAAAAAGAAGCATCTATAAGTTCAAGATACAAAAATCCGACTAAACCGGAGCATTTTATTGTATCTGCACATGCTTTTGCTCTTGCTTCCTGTCTTCTTTCCAGCCATTCCGCAAGTCCGTCTATACAAAGATAAGTAATTATTCCGGCAATTCCGGAAAGAAAAACAGAATTTCTTGCTTCAGGTGCAATTTTAAACATTAACAGTCCCAAAACACATAGCGTTGTAATTGTGCAAAGTCCTTGATATTTACTTAGTCTCTGTAATCTTTCTTCAATAAAGTTTATCCAATGAATTTTTTTGTTTGATTCCGTAAAATAATCCATAAACAACATTAAAAGAAAAGAACCGCCGAATGTTACAATTGGTGCATGAGTCAGTTCCAAATAATGAGTATATTGATTAACATCATTCAATGCCATATCTAATACCAAATTAATATTTAGTCCTGCAAAAATAGCAACAACAAGGAGCGGGAACAAAAATCTCATTCCGAAAACAGCAATTAAAATGCCCCAAGTAATAAAGCGATGACGCCACTTCTCTGACATTCCTTCAAGCTTCATTGCATTAACGACAGCATTATCAAATGATAAACTTATTTCTAATATTGCAAGAACAGATGCTATAAATATGCAGGTTAATCCTGTTCCTATATGGACGTGTTCGCCCCACAAATAAGCACCGATAAGTCCTAATATTGTGACAAAAATCGAACCTGAAAAATATCTAAGCATAAATCTCTCCTATACCCGATAATTATATTATAAAAAAGACTTTAAGGTAAAGAGAAAAAGAAAATAAATCAATTAAAACCGTAAAAAGCAGAATTGATTTTACCAAATTTATCATTAATAAAATTTTATGAAACAAATTTTATTAACTATAGTTTATCTGTTTTTGTCTTTACAGGTTCAATCTGCGATTGTTACCGGCGGAGTGGAATATAATTATGAAAACAAAGCAGAACAAGGTGTTGATTTTGAGTTTATAAGAGTTCATCTTATAGATTCAAACAATATTGAAAACTTAAATTATTTATATCAAGGCAAAGTTGATTTAAAAGACAGAACGCTTGCAAAGTTTTCTGACGGAAGTTACGGAATAGTATTTAAAGACGATCCGCTTTATTCCTGGTACTATTCTCAAAACGGAAGATTGGTAAACTTTACACAAAAATCAAGTGAAACATATCCTTGTAAAATAACAAAATATAAACCGGACGGAACCGTTGCCAATACGGGTAAAAAGATATCAGCAAGGGAATCTTATATATATAAAGATGGAAAACTTATCGCGCACTGGATTGGAAATAATTGTTATGACGGAAATAATAACCTGATTATGACAAGAAAATATGAGGAATAAAAAGCGGACAAAGCTTGTGAACTTTATCCGCCTTTTATCTATTTTTTATATGTCTTATCCTTCTTTAGTATACTCAGCGTCGATTACATCATCGTCTTTTTTATCTTCTGTTTGAGTTGAACCTTCAGAATTTGCTTCAGACGATGCACCTTCTTTTTGAACGGATTCGTATGCTTTTTGTGATATTGAGAACATTGTTTGTTGAAGTTCGTCAGACAATTTCTTTAATTCATCAGATGATTTATTTTCATCAATTGCTTTTTGAAGAGCTTCTTTTTGTTCATTCAATTTTTTCAAATCATCTTCTGCAATCTTACCTTCGAAATCTTTTGTAAGTCTTTCTGCGGAAGAAATGAATGAATTAGCATTATTTTTAATTTCTGCTTCTTCTTTTTTCTTCTTATCTTCTGATGCGTTTGCCTCTGCTTCTTTAACCATCTTGTCGATATCAGCTTCGCTCAGATTTGAAGAGTTAGTAATTGTAATCTTTTGCTCTTTATTTGTAGCTTTATCCTTAGCAGAAACATTAACAATACCGTTAGCGTCAATATCAAATGTAACTTCAATTTGAGGAACACCACGCATTGCAGGAGCAATACCTTCCAATCTGAACATACCTAATGACTTGTTATCGCTTGCCATAGGTCTTTCACCTTGAAGAACGTTAATATCAACTGCTGTTTGGTTGTTTTCAGCTGTTGAAAATACTTGTGATTTTGAAACAGGAATAGTTGTGTTACGCGGAACAAGAGCTGTCATTACACCACCCAATGTTTCAATACCAAGTGTTAGCGGAGTAACATCAAGAAGAACGATGTCCTTAACTTCACCTGCTAAAACACCTGCTTGAACAGCTGCACCAACAGCAACTACTTCATCAGGGTTTACTGATTGGTTAGGTTCTTTTCCTGTATATTCTTTTACTAATTGTTGAACTGCCGGAATACGAGTTGAACCACCAACAAGAACAACTTCATTAATATCATTTTTACTTAAGCCTGCATCAGATAATGCTTGTTCAACAGGCTTTTTGCATCTTTCCAATAAATCATGTGAAAGATCTTCGAATTTGGCTCTTGAAAGAGTTAGCTCCAAGTGTTTTGGGCCGTTTGCATCAGCAGTAATGTACGGCAAACTAATTGTAGTTTCAACAACAGAAGAAAGTTCACATTTTGCTTTTTCTGCTGCTTCTTTAATACGCTGCATAGCTTGTTTATCACCTGTTAAGTCCATGCCTTCTTGCTTTTTGAATTCTTCGCAAATCCAATCAATAATTTTTTGGTCGAAGTCATCACCACCTAAGTGAGTATCACCTGATGTAGAAAGTACTTCGTGTACACCGTCACCGATTTCCAAAATTGAAACATCAAATGTACCACCACCTAAGTCGAATACAAGGACTTTTTCTGATTTATCTTTTTCCAAACCATAAGCAAGAGCAGCTGCAGTCGGTTCGTTAACGATACGTAAAACATCTAAGCCTGCAATTTTACCGGCATCTTTGGTTGCTTGTCTTTGTGCATCGTTAAAGTATGCAGGAACTGTAATAACTGCAGATGTAACTTTTTCACCAAGGTAGTTAGAAGCATCATCAGCAAGTTTTCTTAAAATCATTGCAGAAATTTCTTGAGGAGTGTAATCTTTTCCGTCAATATTTTTCTTATAATCTTCACCCATGTGACGTTTGATAGAAGCAATTGTCTTATCCGGATTTAAAATAGCTTGTCTTTTAGCTAACTGTCCTACAAGTCTTTCGCCTGTTTTAGAAAAACCAACAATAGAAGGAGTTGTTCTCATGCCTTCTGCGTTTGCTATAACTGTTGGTTTACCGCCTTCCATAACTGCAACAACTGAGTTTGTTGTACCTAAGTCAATACCTATTGTTTTTGCCATAATTTATATCTCCTTTTGTTTACTATTTTCTTACACTATCATTTAACCACTGATTTATAGAAAATATTAAAAAATAAACAAAAAATTAATAATTCAAATTTTACACTCTGCGTATGACAAATAAAATAATTAGTTACATAAATATTAAAATATGATATAATATGACATAGCAAGGATAGGAGATTGTATGAATATTTCAAAATATATATTTTCATTATTAGATTTAATCATTATTGCCGGTTTTACATATTTTGTTTTCATCGGGTATGTACAAAATTTAACACTTGTAAGTATAACAACGGCAATTGTTTCAATATTGGCTATAATTTTGTTTTGGGCCAAAGGTGTTTACAAAAATGCAATTCCAAAATTCAAAGATTACGGTAAAATTTTTGAATCTCTGATAATTACAACCGGTGTTTCATCGTTTATAGTATTTTTTGCTCAGATGGAACCAACTTTTGTGTATTTATTAATTGCTAATATTTTAACAATATTTATTCTGCTTGTACTTATCAGAATTGTATGGACAATTATTAAAAAGATTTGTACAAGAACAAAAAATGTCCTGATTGTAGGCGCAGGTCAAGACGGAAAACTTATTGCAGAAGAAATACAAAAAAGACCGCATTTAAAACTAAAAGTTGTCGGTTTTCTTGACGATAATATGAATACAATAGAAGATGAAGATTCTACAATACCAATATTGGGTTTAACCTGCGATTCGGAAGCAGTTATAAAAGATAATAATGTAAAGATTGTTATTATTGCAGTTAAATCACGTATGGATTCTAATATTTTAACCGATTTGGTAAGAGGAATCCCTTTAGGTGTAAAAGTTTGGCGAATGTACAGATTTTATGAAAAAATTACTCATAAATTTTTAGTTTCTAAAATGTCTGTAAACTGGTTATTCTATGATTGTGTGAGAAAAACAGCGTTTTTATATTCAATATTAAAAAGAATTTGCGATATATTTGCATCAATCCTTATTCTGCTAATAACTTTGCCATTAACAATAATCGCAGCAATTGGAATTAAATTATCCGATTTAGGTCCGATTTTCTTTACTCAAACAAGAATCGGCAAACTCGGAAAACCTTTTAAGATGATTAAATTCAGAACAATGTATCAGGATAAGGTTGATGATGATTTTGATGATGACTTAACAGAAGTAAAAGCAAATGATTTGAGAATAATTCCATTCTGCAGAATATTGAGAAAATTCCATATTGATGAAATTCCTCAAATGTTGAATGTTTTAAGGGGCGATATGAGTATTGTAGGCCCTCGAGCAGTAAGAGAAGAAGTTTATGAAGAAAACAGAACTAATGTTCCGTTTTGGGAATGCAGAAATTGGGTTCGTCCGGGTTGGTGCGGCTGGCAGCAGGTTAATGTAAATGAACCAACAGCAGAAGTACGCTTAGGCTATGATTTGTACTATATAAAACATAGAAATGTTTGTTGGGAACTTGCAATATTTATCGCATTCATTGCAAAAGTTCTTGCAGGAAAAGCAAGAGGAAATTAATTTTATTGAGTCTGCGAAAAACCCCAAAAATTTGTCAATTTTTGGGGTTTTTCACATGCTTTATTACTTATCCTTACCTGTTTTATCGGCTAAAAAGGTAGATATTAAGGGTATCATAATGTAATATATCGAACCTAAAATAAGAATTGGTTTTGCAATTTTTATTCCTTGAACTTGTTTGGCTAAATTTTTTTCGTTTTTATTAATTTCTTTGTATTTAGCTATAAATTTTTCTGTTGGTTTATCAAGAAGTTTATCTACCGTATATCCGCATGCAATACTTAATGCTGTGCCTATAATAGAATTGTTTATAAGTGTTTGACGTCTTTTAGGCGGTATTTCTTTATTTTTATTAGCTTGATAACAAAATGCTGCGGTCGATAGAGTATCAACTCCCGCAATTATATGCATTGGGAAATTAGTATCTTTATATTTTTCACAAAATTTTTGATATTTTTTTTGATTAAGTATTTTTCCTATAAATTTTGGCATTGTATCACGTGGTTTGCCTTTAAAAGAAAGGTTATTCGGTTTAGATTCTTGATTTTTATCACCTTGTAATAATTTACCTATTACCGGAACCCCTGCTGCTACAAGGATTGCCTTTGGTATGGCAGTAATTGCCCCCAGTCCTAATTTAAAACACTGAGTTCCAAGGGTATAACTTTTTGAATCATATATATCATTCAAACCATTTTTATATTTTTTTATAGTTTCTTTGTTTAAATATTTTTCCGGATTTTTATCAATTTTTTTTATTCCGCCGGTTACCGGTAAAGAAATTCCGAGCATTAATAAAAAACCAATTGTACTCGAAATAATTGATTTTGATATCGCAAGCATTCGGTCTTCTTTTTCGGTTTTTGGTGTAAGCCATATAGAAATAGGCCTTATTGCGGAAAATCCTAAAATTGCACCGGCAGAAAAAAGTGAACCGTTATCTGCAGCAAGCTCCAGTCCTTTTTTTACGGCTTTATTTGTGTAAATACTTTTGAATGAGATATCCCTTTGTGAATTTACTTTCATTTATGTTTATTAGATAACATAAATATGAATATTGATAAAGTATCCGTAAAAAAGAATATCGAGCTTCTTTGTTTTATTTTTGTGTATATAATTTTATTTTCTAATGCAATAATAACGCATGATAATCCAATTGCTTTAATCTCTGCGTTTTGCGGAATATCATATACAATTCTTGCCGGAAAAGGAATTCCGTCATGTTATTTAATAGGTGTTACGGGTTCTGCATTATATGCATATTTGGCATTTCAAAGTGCATTATGGGGAAATTTGGTTTTGTACGCAGGGTATTATGTTCCTATGCAAATACTTGGATTTTTTAAGTGGAATAAAAATTTGAAAGAAAATAAAAAAGAAATAATAAAAATATCTTTAACTAAAAAAGAAAGCATTATTCTATATTTGTTAACACTTATTATATCCTTTATTGCAATATTTATATTGTTTAAACTGGGTGATACAAGTCCTTTTATAGACGGAATTACAACTATTTTTTCACTTCTTGGCATGTATTTGACAGTCAGAAGGTGTCTTCAACAGTGGGTAGTTTGGATGATTGTTAACGGACTTTCGCTTATTATGTGGATTAAGGTTGTAATTAACGGTACAACTGCATACTCAACTGTTATTATGTGGCTTGTGTATTTTTTGCTTGCTATATATTTCTATTTTGTATGGAAAAAAGAAATTAAAAATCAAACTAATTAAATACAATTACATATTACAGGGAATTTTATTCTTTTTTAGCATTTCTTTTAAAGGATCTAAAAATTTATCTTCATCTTCACCTTCAAACTTTAATGATTTATCGGAAATCTGAACAATTTCCTTACATATATCTAAAATCGAATGTTTTCTTATTTTTGCACCTGTTGCGTATCTTGCAACATTGTATCTTAATTCATTTATTTCATTATATGAATATTTGGAAAGAATTTTATCAACTTCATCAAGTGCAGACGGATTATACATAATTCCTTTATAAACAGCCGGAATTGAATATTCCAATCCGTTTCCGACACAGTCGTGATTCCTTATTTCAATAAAGTTCCTAAGTCTAACTTCAGGAAAATATAAGTTTGAATGCAATTTCCAGTCTTCAATATCCGCTTCAAAACCTTCATAACCTTCTTTCATAAATTGTTTAAAAGTTAGTCTGCCGTTTAAACTAAGGGTTGTATTATCACGATTTATAAATATCATTGGTGTATCTAAAAGCTTATCTACATAATCTTTAAAACTCATTCCATCTTGAAATTTTGTTGCAAAACCGCATCTTTCATTATCGGTATTTAACCATGCCAATGCTCTAAAAGACTTATAGCCGGTATCAACTCCGCCTCTGATATTTGAATTAGCAAACATTGCCGTCATAAACGGCATCATAAGATTTGCTATCCTGAATTTTTTCATTGCATCTTGTTCTGATGAAAAATCAATACCGACTTGAATTCCGGCTGTTTCCCTCATCATTACATCAGATAAAATTCCCCAAAGATAATTTGCCATAATGCCATATCTTCTTTTTGGCAATAATTGAATATTTTTGTATGTTGTTTTTGGAGAAACTCCTTTATTTATAAGTTTTATCCCAAATTTATCCAAAATCGGGGTAAAAACTGAATCGATTTCCTCTATTCGTTTTTTGATGTCACGTATAAGTTTTTGAGGTTCTACCGAAAGCTCTACTTGACATCCCGGTTCAAGAGTTATTGTATCGTGTAATTTTTTTAATCCGATAATATTAACATCGTCAAGGATATAATCCCAATTATCCTCTTTTGCAACTTCCCGTAGAAATTCGCACACACCCCAATCTCCGTAATAACAAGCGACTTCTCCGGTTTTTTTCACAACAGGAATACGTTCATATTCCATACCGATTTTTCTTGTTGTTTTACAGCCTAACAGAAATTCTTCCAATAATTGGCTGTACTCAAGGTGATTGGATGACTTAGTTTCACAAAAATTCACGATACGTTCTCCTCAAATAATTATATAACAAACATATTATGATTTTATTGTGAGCTGTTGGTAAGTCAATAAGTCAATGTATTAATATCGTTATTACCACTTTGTCTTTTCTAAAAATGTTTTTACAGCACTTGTTATGTCATTAGGAGTATCCAAAGATTTGTCTTCTCCTGGAGGTAAATATGACTGTGAATTAAAATTTTCCCGAATTCTGTTATAAAGAGTTAGACCTAAATATATTGCAAAAGATGAAATTGCCACACAAAACATAGCGATAAGAAACTTTTTAGCAATTTTTTTCTTACTGACGGGTTGTTTATAAGGAGTGGAAACAACATCTTGTTCCGGTGGTGCCGGTATATCTATATTTGCTTTATCTTCTTGTTTTACCTGAACATCTTCATCCAGAGATTCAAAAATTCTGCTTGAAGCCTGTGTTTCTGTTTCCGCATTCGGCTCATGTATTATCGCATAATTTGCGGAAACAGATAATATAAAGGCTAATATTAGAGTTAAAACTCTATTCTTCAACATTCTTTTTTGTATTCCTTTTGGTTCTTTTTTGAGAATTTCTGTTCGGTCTGCGAGAACGCTTTGTAACTTTTTCTTCCGAAGACTCTTCTTTAACTACCGGAGTTGCTTCTGTAGAACTTACGACTGCAGGCTCTAATTTATTATCCTCTTTTTTTGATTTTTTTTCAATAACAGGAGCAATCTCAGCTCCATCTTGGATAACAGTTGATGCAATTTCTGCATCTGTTTTTACATCAGATTCCTGTATTTTCTTTTTTGTATTTCTTCCACGTCCCTTTTGTTTTTTAGCGGGTTTTTCTTCTGCAATTTCAACAACTGTAGGAGTTACTTTTTCTTCTGTTTCGATAATATCCTTGTTGATTTCTTGTGCTGCAATAGAAGGATTTTCTGTATGCTCAAGCAATTCTTGTTCCTGATTTAATAAGCCATTACCGCTCTCATTTACCCCTTCATTTATTGCATTTTGTTGTTTTTTATCATTCTTATTGAATTTATTATTCGGAAATTTTTTTCTGTCATTCATCGGAAGTTTTATTTTTGCTGCTTTAGCTCTGTATTCTCCTTCACTCGTAGCGGAAGCAAATTTTATATCTTCCATAATATAACCGTTTCCTTGGCAATGAGGGCAGCGTTTTGCAAATATTTCACTAATTGCTTGACCTTGTCTGTGACGTGTCATTTCAACAAGTCCTAAATCCGATAATTGACCAACTTGAGGTTTAGCTTTATCAGATTCTACCGCAAGTTCTAATTCTTCCATCATAGCAAGCTTATCGATACGATTTGTCATATCAATAAAGTCTATAATAATCATTCCGCCAATATTTCTTAGTCTCAATTGACGTGCAATTTCGTGGACTGCTTCTATATTGGTTTTAAGAATTGTTTCGTCTTGCGTTGCCGAATTTGTAAATTTACCGCTGTTTACATCTATTACGGTAAGAGCTTCTGTTGTTTGGATAAATAAATATCCGCCTGACGGAAGATTTACTTTCATTTGCAGGGCTGCTTTAATTTCTTTATGAATATCCATCGCAACTAATAATGGCTCAGAACCTTTATATAAAGTTACATTTATATTTTTATTCATGTGCCAATTTTGCAGAATGCTTTGTACACGATTCATTGCAAAAGCAGTATCAACTATAATTTCTTGTGTTTCTTCATTACAAGCTTCTCTGATAACTCTGTATAATAAATCTTGATCCCTGTACAACAAATTCGGAGGTGTCAAACTTTCTGCAGAAGTTACAATATTATTCCATTTTTCCAAAAGAATTTCTAAATCTTCTTGAATATCAGCTTCTGTTTGACCTTCAGCCTCAGTTCTTACAATAATTCCGACTCCAACCGGTTTTAAAAGATTTACTAAAGACTTTAATCTTGCTCTTTCTTTAGCTGATGTGATTTTTTTACTTACATTAATACCTGCTTCATTAGGCATTAATACCAAAAATCTTCCGGGAAGAGAAATTTCTTGGGTTACACGCGGTCCTTTGTGACCGACAGGTTCTTTAACAACTTGAACAACAATTTTTTGTTTCGGTTTTAATTTATCTTGGAGAGCACCTTTTCCGGCAACATCTTCTGCATGTAAAAATCCCATTTTATCCGAACCTACATTAACAAAAGCAGCTTCAATTGAAGGTAAAATATTTTCAACTTGTGCAAGATATACATCTCCTAAAATAATATCTCCTCTGTGAACAAAGAATTCTGATACTCTTCCGTTTTCCATAACTGCAGCAATATTGTCACGCTCAGCTATTACAATTTTGTTTGCGTTTGTTTCTTTCATTGTTTTAAATCCTTTACATTTTCTCTTTTGCAAATACGGATTTACTAAGCGTATTATTAATCATATTTAGCTCCAAACTTCCGTATATGTTAATGATTGTGAGGTATATGAACAGATATGTTATTAATTTATAAGTCCATATAAATTATTTAAAATCTGTTATTTTTATAAACCTTTCTCGTTTTTCTTCAAATTGTAACCAAAAATGAAGATAAAACCACATTACAATAATACAAAAATTTAAATAAATTGTAAAGCATTTTAAGATGTAAAATCTGCAAGCGAAAATACATAGTTTGATGAATAGTAACAAAATGTTTTATTGGTATAATTTTATTAATGAAAATAGAAACAAGCAGTTTTTTTGATGATTTTAACAGGAATATAAAGCGAGGTAAAAGTTTTACTTTAACCGGATTAACAACTTTTGCAAGACTTTTGCTGCTCAAATATATTTATAATCTTTCCGGCAAAAAGGTTCTTTTTATAACATCTACAGAGCAATCTGCACTAAAATATGCATCGGATTTAGAACGTTTATTCGATATTAATGCAGAAACTCTTCCGTATCAAAATGTATCACTCTATGAATCTGTAAATCCTAATTTATATGATTATCAAAAGCAAATATCAATTTTGTTAAATCGTCCCGATGTTGTAATAACACCGGTTAAAACTTTGTTGGAAAAATTTCCGAAGGATTCATTTTGGGATAAATATTCTTTTGAATTAAAAATAGGAAGTAGTATTTCTCAGGAAGAATTATTGTCAAAGCTTGTAAAGCTTGGATATAAACGCTCAACAATGGTTTCTGATATTGGAGAATTCTCAATAAGAGGAGATATTGCGGATATTTATACGCTGGAAGAAAATCCGGTTCGTATTGAGTTTTGGGGTGATGAGATTGTTGACATAAGATATTTTAATAACGAAACACAAAAATCTATAGAAAAAATATCTTATATAACTATTAAACCGCTATATAAGTTTGTATTGTCGGAAAATTTTTCAAAAAATATTCCATCAACTATAAAAGAAAAAATTGAGACAGAAGGCTATTTTGAAGGAATAGGAGTATATCAATCACTTTTTAATCCGGATTTGGTAAGTATTTTTGATTATTTTAAAGATTATATAATTGTTGTTGATGAGTTTGCGGAAGTTTCTTCAAAATATTGTTTTATTGATGAAGCTATGACAAAATCATATAATGAAGCATTAAAAACCAATCAAATAGAGCTAATAACACCTTATTCTCCTGATAGCGGAACTTCCGTTTCTAAGTCTAACGAAAATTACGGCGGCAAAAACGGAGCAATAAATCACGTAAATTGGGCAGAAACGGTTCAAGAGCTTGCAGGTTTTCAAAAAATTTATTTGAATAATTTCCTCTCTGATGAAAACAATGAAGTTATTGACATCGATTCTAGAAATGTACAAATCTTTGATGCAAACATGGATTCGGTTGCAGGATTTATTAAAGAGCATAAAGGATACCAAATTACTATAGCAACAGATTTTCAAGAGCGTGTAAAAGAAGTTTTATCATCTTTTGGAATTTTTGATATTGAATACATAAGAAACATAACTTCTCAAGGAACGGAAATTCCTCTTGCAAAAATTTTAATTCTTACGGATAGAGAACTCTTTAATAAACGTCAAAAAGAAGTCCCTACAAACAGAAAGCGGCATTATAAAGAAAAAGCCGAATACATAGAAAGTATAAACGATATAAAAGAAGGCGAATATGTAGTTCACTCAATTCATGGTGTCGGTATATACAAAGGACTTACGAAGCAAGAACTTGACGGTCAGCTAAAAGATTATTTAACAATAGAATATGCAAACAAAGACAAGCTTCATATTCCTGCAGAACAAATAAATATGCTATGCAGATATAGAGGTTCCGGACAAGTTAAACCAAAGCTTTCCAGAATGGGAGGAAGTGACTGGGAAGGAGTAAAACAAAAAGTTAAAAAAGCTGTTGAAACTATTGCCTATGATTTATTAAGACTTTATGCCAGACGTAAAATGAAAGAAGGAATTGAATTTGCGCCGGATTCTCCGCTTCAATTGGAAATGGAGGATACTTTTGAATATATCGAAACTCCCGATCAATTAAAGGCAATAAATGAAATAAAAAAAGACATGGAAAGTCCGAATCCTATGGATAGACTTGTGTGCGGAGATGTCGGATTCGGAAAAACAGAAGTTGCTATGCGTGCAATGTTTAAGGCCGTTACTTCTTTAAAGCAAGTAGCTGTTATTGTCCCGACAACAGTTCTTGCACTTCAGCATTATCAAACAATTTCTGAAAGGTTCAAACCATTTGGTATAGATGTAGAGCTGCTTTGCAGATTTCGTTCAACTAAAGAAAGAAATGAAACGCTTAAAAACCTTGCAACAGGTAAATGTGATGTTGTTATTGCAACGCATGCACTTTTGCAGGATAAAGTTATATTTAAAGACTTAGGTCTGCTTGTAATTGATGAAGAACACAGGTTTGGCGTAAGACACAAAGAAAAGTTAAAAGAATTCAGAGAAAATATTGATATTATTTCAATGTCAGCAACTCCGATTCCAAGAACTCTCTATATGTCTCTTTCAGGAATTAAAGATATTTCTGTAATTAACACTCCTCCGCAAAACAGACTTCCAATTAAAACTTTTGTCGGAGAGTATAATGAACAAACCGTTAAAAATGCTATTGTAAATGAATTAGATAGAGATGGTCAGGTGTTCTATCTCTATAATAGAGTTGAAACTATTGAAGAATTTAAACTCGAACTCCAAAAACTTGTACCGCAAGCTAGGATTGCAGTCGGGCATGGACAATTAAGCGAAAAACAACTTGAAGATGTAATTGTAGGATTTGATGAACACGAAAGCGATATTCTTCTCTGTACGACAATTATTGAAAACGGTTTGGACATACCAAACGCTAATACTATTATTATTCATGAAGCGGATAAACTTGGACTTGCTCAGTTATATCAATTAAGAGGTCGAGTAGGAAGGTCTGAAAAGCAGGCTTATTGCTATTGTTTATATAAGAAAAATAAAGAACTTTCTCAAGAAGCATCAGAAAGACTAAAAGCCATAAGAGAATTTACAACTCTCGGAAGCGGATACAGAATCGCGATGCGAGATGTAGAGATAAGAGGCGTTGGAAATATTTTGGGAACAAAGCAGCATGGACACATGATTAATGTAGGTTTTGATACATATTGTGAACTATTAGAAGAAACCGTTAATGAACTTAAAGGAGAAAGCGTTAAAGCTAATAAACCAACGATTGTAGATATAAATGTAACAGCCTTTATACCTGATGAGTGGGTGGGTTCAACCGAGCAAAAAATGATTGAATATAAGCGCTTAGCCGATGTAAAAAATGAAACTGAACTTAATTATATAGTGTCTGAATGGAAAGATAGATTTTCAAGAATTCCGGAGGAAGTCGAAAATCTGATTAAACTGATTCAAATAAGGCTTCTTGCAACTGATTGCGGAATAACAATTATACGCGAAGCCGGCTCTGATATAAGAATTTATACCCCGTTTGTACCTTACGAATGGAATATAATTAAACAAAATTTAAACAAAGATATTTCAAAGAAATTAAAATTTACTCCTGCGCCAAAGTCAAGTACGGACGGGAAATCTATTATACTTTTGAACACAGATTACATGAGTTTTGAAACAATCTTTTCCACTCTAACCGGCTTATTTTATTACATCAAAGAAACTGTGAATAAGTATAATAAATCATAAAATATTTTCACCAAACATTATAAATCGGAAAATATATTGATATAATATAAATACTGAAAACTGAATACAGGCTAAAGATTTTGATTATTATTTTTCGCTGAATTTTTGAAAGGAGGTGATAAAATGATAATCAATATCAGCGAAAAAGAACTACTGATACTTATATCAATAGTTCTTTGGATCCAATCACTATAATTAGTGAGCAGGTATGGGTATTTTCGGCTACCCTTGCCTGTATTCTTATTTTAACTTATTTCAATATGTTTTACAAGTCTTTAAATCTGAATAAAAGTTAGTGTACTTCCGCAAAGTCCATAAGGTCAAATATTTTTACAAGACAAAAGATTAAGTAATTCATTTATTTCATTTTGCCAGGAATTTGGATCTGTTTGCTGAATTATTTTAATACTTTTATACCAAGGAGTTGTATTTTTGTCATCAAACCATCTCCAATCAGATACATAGGGCAGCAGCAAGAACGTTTTTACTCCAAGTGCACCGGCAAGATGCGCAACAGCAGTATCTGCTGTTATAATTAAGTCCATTGATTTTATTGCTTTTGCCGTATCGTTAAAATCTTTAAAATCTTTTGCAAGATTTACCATTTGCGGGTATTTTTCGTTCCCGCAGAAAGAATCTTGATATTGCAGTGAATAAAGCTGTACATTATCTATATTCATTAACGGTTCCATCTGTTCAGGGTTTATTGTTCTGTTAAGCATGGTTCTGTGTCCGGAAGACCCTGCTTCCCAGCATAATCCTATTTTCTTTTTGTCTGATTTAATTTCAAGATTTTTTGATTTTAAATATCCTTCGCTAAATGGAATATTTTCAAAATCCATATCCAAAACATACGCTAAGTCAGTTATTCTGAAAGATTGAGTTTTCGGATTAATATCATTAAAATTAATAAATTCAAATTCAGGATAGTTTTGTTTAAATAATTCTTGGAGTTCTTCTCTTA
Source organism: uncultured bacterium (assembly GCA_902796585.1). Classification (GTDB taxonomy): domain Bacteria; phylum Cyanobacteriota; class Vampirovibrionia; order Gastranaerophilales; family Gastranaerophilaceae; genus CAG-196. The sequence continues at coordinate 4,643 of CADBPN010000028.1, read as the reverse complement.
CTGCAACTTTAACTTTTTTATCCTTAAAAAATGGTAAATATCTGACAAACTGAATGTTATCTCCGAATCCCTGATCTCCTATAATAACAATTTCGTCTTTTATAGGTGTTTTTGGTATCCAGAGATTATTTGTAAAAGATTTAACATTCCGGCTTTCTCTTTGATAAAAAAGTTCGTATCCTTCTTTGAATCGTCTTTGTTTTAAATAACACATGCCCAAGGATACTTTTGTAATCGTGTGGTTAGGAAAATTAGAAAGCATTTTTTTATAATATTTTTCCGCTTCCTCAAAATTTCCTTGTTTTTGATAACTTACGGCGATATTATAATCTGCGTTTTTGCTTCCCAAATTTGAGGCAATTTTAAAACATTCGCAAGCTTGTGAATCATCTTTATAAATAAGTTCTTTTAAAAAACCTAAATGATGCCAAAGAGAAGATATATTAGGATTTACTTTTAAACTGTCTACACAAAGTTTTTCAGCTTCCTGCAATTTCCCGATTTGAGATAGAGCTTTAACTTTATTGGAAATAGCTTTACTGTTATTGGGATAAAGGGCATACATTTTATCAGAAAATTCTACAGCTTTTTGTCCGGATTGAATCTCAAACAAACTTGCAATAAGTCTGTTATAAATATCCGGATTTTCACCGTATTTTAAAGCTTCTTCCAAGTGTATTGCTGAGTTTTCATAATCTCTTGCGTCAAACTCGGCAAAACCCAATGCGGATAATGTTCCTAAGGTTTTTTCAAGAACACTTGCTTTTTTCAAATAATAAATTGCTTTCGTATAAATTCCTTGAGATATGTAGAATAAACCAAATGCAGAGAGAACTTTGCTATTTTCAGGCTCTTCTTCTGTTATTTCCAAAAACAAATTTTCCGCTTCTTTAAATTTACCATTTTGAGTTAATTCAATAGCAGTTTGAAGCTTGTTAATATTCATTACAATCCTATTCCTGATATTAAATTAACAAGTAATCCTTCAACAATTTGAAGTACAATAATGGCAAGCACAGGAGAAAAATCTAAACCGCCAATCGGTGGAATTACATTTCTAAATATATTCAAAACAGGGTCAGTCACCGCACGAGTCCATCTGAGTGGTTGAGAATCCCAATCAATACTAGGTATCCAACTTAAAAGAATTCTTATAATTATAAGCAAATTGTACATTTGGAAAAAATAGAATAACGCTCTTGAAATCATATTTCCTCCTTACAATTGAGAATTCTTTCTTGTATCGGCACATTTACAATTAGTTTGATCTGCCGGAATTTTTTCAATCATAGAGAACAATAATTTTTTAAGATTTTCCACATTATTATTAAATACTTCTATAACCTCTCCATGAGAAACAGGAGGAACATCTCCGACAAGACCTGCATCATAATCCGTAATAAGAGAAATATTGAGCGGACACATATCCATTTCTTTTACCAAATATGCTTCAGGAAATGCTGTCATATTGATAACTTCCCAGCCTTGATTTGTAAAGAATTTTGATTCTGCTTTGGTAGAAAATCTCGGGCCGTTTACTACAACAACTGTACCGGTTTCGTGAACTGTAATACTGAGTTCTTTTGCAGTGTCGATGGCTAATTTTCTTAATTCAGGGCAATAGGTTTCTGCCGCAGAAGGGTGAGTGACAATCGGACCTTCAAAGAAAGTTGATTTTCTACCGTCAGTCCAATCTACAAATTGGTCACAGATTACGAAATGACCGGGTTCAACGTGTTTTTGAAGACTTCCTGCTGCACAAGGTGATATTACGCGTTTACAACCGATTTCTTTCATTGCCCAAACATTGGCACGATAGTTAATTAAATGAGGTAAAATAGTATGACTTCTTCCATGTCGAGGCATGAATGCAACGCTATGTGCTCCTATTTTTCCTATAAACAAGCTATCAGAAGGCATTCCATAAGGAGTTTCAATTTTTACTTCTTTAATATCATCTAAAAATTTATAAAAACCTGAACCGCCAAATACACCAATATCTGCCAATTTTTCCATTTCAAAATCTCCCTTAAATAAATAACCCATGTATTATATCATGAAATTAATAATCTTGTAACTATCACATACAATTTATGTTTTACAGAATTATTTCCTTTACATAGCTATGTTGTTTAATTAAAATAAAGTGTATGCAAAATAATAAAAACAAAAAAGTTTTACTTATTAAACTTTCATCACTGGGGGATATTATTTTTAATATACCGCTTGCAAATGCTTTAAAAAGCGCGGGGTATAATGTTTCTTGGTTAGTTTCGGAAAAGGGCATTAATGTACTTAATAACAATCCTTGTGTTGATGAGGTTATTCTTGCACCATTTGAAAAATGGAAAAAAAACAGTTGGTTAAGTAATTTGAAAGAATTTATAGAATTACGCAAATATATAAAACAACAAAATTTTGATATAGTAATTGATACTCAAGGAAGATGGAAAAGTCTTGCATTTACTCTTTTTTCCGGAATAAAAAGAAGGCTCATAGGAACAGATTCCAAAGAGTTTGCTTATTTAGGTGCAAATGAAGTGGTTAATGTTCCGCCAAGAGGAGATTGGAGTCTTAATGTCGTAAAAAAATATCTGTTGTACGCACAATATTTGGGAGTTCAAAATCAGGAAATAAAAATGACTCTTCCGCCATCAGAAGATAAAACAACCAATAAGATAAATGATTTGTTACAAAATATTGATAATACAAAACCTCTTGCAGTTTTGTGTCCTGTGACGACTTGGGAAACAAAACACTGGGATAAAGATAATTGGAAAAGTTTGGTTGAAAAACTGAATAAAAAATTCAGTATTGTTTTTACAGGAACAGAAAAAGATGCAAAATATATTGAATACATAAACTGCGGTAAACATTTAAATCTTGCGGGAAAAACAGGGTTAAGCGAATTAATTGAACTTTTTAGGAGAAGTGATTTGGTAATATCTCTTGATAGCGGAAGTACGCATCTTGCTTCTGCATCAAACGCAAAACGCATTATATCCATATACTGTGCTACACCAAAATCTTATTACTCACCTATAGGTGAAAATCATACAGCACTAAGCGGAAATTTGTCTTGTCAATTTTGCCACAAAAGAAAATGTAAACTAAAAGGCAATGAACACAATGCTTGCACAAAAATACCTACAGTTGAACAAGTCTTAGAAATAATATAAATAATTACACAAATTGTATTTGTTAAATTTTTGTTACAATTAAGCAAATTTTTATATTCTTGTGTTTTATACTAATTGAAGGTGAAGTATGAATATTAATAATATACCTTTGAATACGATAAATTATAATGCTCAAAGCTTTGGTCACAGCATTGGGAATAACAATAACTATTCAAAAAAACAAAAAGCTATAGTCACAGGAACAACCTTACTTGGCGCTGCAGCAGGTTGTGCAGTTTTAGCTAAAAAGAGCGGATATTCACTCAAGCCTTCAAGAATGTTTAAAAATATAAAAAATTCATACCTTGCCAAAGCTGATTTTGAAGCCATTCCGGTCATTACAATAGGAGCCGGAACCTGTTTGGGTGGACTTGCCGGAGGATATATGATTGATAAAAACCCAGAAAACAGGAAAGCTAAAAGAAGAGAGGCTGTTATGCAGATAGGCAATATTTCAATACCGATTTTAACTGTAGCCGGAGTTCACAAGCTAACTCATAAATACGGCAAAGAAGTTCAAGCAATAGCCGCTTTGGGCGGAGTTTTTGCAGGTGTTTGGATAGCTAATTTCTTGATGAATAAATTAGGTAATGCTTTGTTCCATAATAAAGAAGATGCAAGAGGAGTTAAGGCTACTGATTTTTCAGCCCATTTAGATGACTTTGTACTAGCTGCTACCTATGTTTCGAAATCGGATATAGTTCACGCACTCGGAAGATTAGTTCCAGCAGCGTTAATGGTTCCCGGATATGAAATCGGTACAAAGGAATCAAAATAAAATACTTTAATGAATGCGGATTTTCCTAATTAAATACCGAATTGAACAACATTAACTCTTGGGGTTTTTAAGTTGTTTTTCGGTTCATTATCTTCACTTGAACTGAAAAAATTTGTTGGTTGAGTTGACCAAACATTTTGTGTAAATCCTTGGTTTTGGTTATCTTCCGGTCTTTTTAACATCTCAGGAGTTTCAGTATCAACTCCGCCTTCTCTTATTGTTGTAAAATCTTCTTCAACTGCAGCATCAATTTCTGCTTTATTTTCCAGAATATCTTTTCCTTCATTAAATGAACCAAGACTTGTAATCATAGGTTCTACAGTAGTTCCGAATATACCAACTGCATTAGAATAATCTTGTAAACCTGTACCGATTGCATTTTTGAATTCGGCAAGATAGTTAATAGAAGAGTTAACAGTACCGAGTACTTGAGCAACACTTTTTAATGTTGCTGCACCGCCCGGAAGTCTTTCTCCTGCAGCACCGCTTTGATCTCTTTCAATTTCCATTAATTGTTGGTTTCTTCTTTGTGCTTCAGTTCCTGCTCCCGGGATGAAGGAAGCAACTGTTGTTACCGTTTGAGCTGCTTTAGCAGCACCTGCAACACCTTCATTGGTTGCACCTGTTGCAGTAGTTGTTGTACCGTCTGCTGCAAGTTTTTTAGATTGGTCTGTTTCTTCTTTTAT
>CADBPN010000027.1 GCA_902796585.1 uncultured bacterium | reverse complement strand
TTCGGTCAAATCATGGAATATAATATAATACACGCTTCTGATTCTTTAGAGAGTGCAGAAAGAGAAATCAATATTTATTTCAAGCCTGAAGAAATATATGATAACTGGCAGTCTATGTCTGAAATTATCGCATACGATGAAGAAAGATATAATCAGCAAGGTATATAGGCTAAAGATTCAATTTTTACAATTTATATCTAAAAACAGATGTATTAAAATACATCTGTTTTGTTATTAACTTTATTTTTAAATTTAGTAATACTTCCTTGGAATAACAGATTAACAGTTCCAACTGGGCCGTTTCTGTGTTTTGCTATGATTATTTCCGCTTCACCTTTATTTGCGGCTTTTTCAGCATCATCTTCGTCATCATTAGCGTTTTTGTAATACTCATCGCGATATATAAACATTACAATGTCAGCATCTTGTTCTATTGACCCCGATTCTCTTAAATCAGATAACATTGGACGTTTATCGGTTCTTGATTCAACACCTCGAGAAAGCTGTGATAATGCAATGATTGGCACATTTAGCTCTTTTGCAAGAATTTTTAAACCTCTGGAAATACCTGAAATTTGTTGATTTCTATCTTCTCTTCCGGTACCTTCAATAAGCTGTAAATAGTCTATTACTATTAAACCCAAATTTTTTTCTGCCATTGCAAGTCGTCTGCATTTTGCTCTCAAATCAGTTATTGTGCAACCTGCCGTATCATCAATATAAATTTTTGCTTCTGACAAGTTAGCTGCCGCTGTTGCCATTTTTTCCCAATCTTTTGCCAGCATATTGCCGGTCTTAAGTCTTTGAGTATCAACTTCCGCCTCTGAACACATTAAACGTTGCGCAAGCTGATCTTTGGACATTTCTAACGAGAATATTGCAACCGGAACATTTTCTCTCAATGCCACATTTTGTGCTATATTAAGTGCAAAAGCGGTTTTCCCCATTGCCGGTCTGGCTGCAAGAATAATCAAATCTGACTTTTGAAGACCGTTTGTTATTACATCTAAGTCATAATAACCTGTAGCAAGTCCGCTTAATTGTCCCTTATTATTTGCTCGTTCTTCAATTTTTGCATACACATCATACACAATATCCTTTATGGAAATAAGAGCTTTTGAGGCTTTTTGTGATGCAATATCAAAAATTAGTTTTTCAGCCTGTTCAAGAGATTCTTCTATTGGATTTAAATCATATCCGGAAGACACAATCTCGGAACCTGCGTTAATTAATGAACGCTTAATAGCTTTTTCTTGTACGATTTTGGCATAATATTCCACATTAGCAGTGGTAATTGTATTAAAACTTAAATCATTTATAAAAGCACGTCCGCCAACCAATTCAAGTTTTTGATTTATATTTAATACATCTGAAACCGAAACAATATCAATTTTATCTTCACCATTATATAGTTGAAGCATTGCCTCATATACATATCTGTGTGCGGGTTTATAAAAAGATTCCGGCTTTAAATTCTCTACAATTCTATTCATACAAGAAGGATTTACAAGTATTGCACCCAAAATTGCTTCTTCGGCATCTATATTTTGCGGCATTAATTGAGATAAATCTTCTGCTTGTTGTTTAGATTTTTTCTTTGCGGGACTTGTATATGAAGCTGTCATTATTTCCTCTTTTTCTTTTATACACTAACCGTTTCATTGTCTCTGTTATGGCGTGAAACCGAGTATCTGGATTTATAATCTTGGTATTTGCTTACAAATTCTATATCTTCATCTTTATTTCTGTGATTGTATTCGTGTTTATCCAAAGAACTATCATATAATTGAATAACACTCGTAGCAATATTTCCGCAGTGTGCGGCAATTCTTCTTAAATCATTCAGTAAGTCTGAGAACATAAAACTGTTTTCTGCAGTGCATAAACCGTCTTTAAGTCTTTGAATGTGATGATTTTTTACTTTTCGAACAATCTTTTTAATTACAGCTTCAAGCGGTTCAACTTCTTGCGCTAATTTCACATTATCCGTTCTGTATGCTTCAAATGACATTTCAAATATTTCAGAAACGGCATGCACTATGACTTTTAATTCTTCAACCGCCTCCGGAGATAATTTAATCTCACTTTCTTTCATTTTTTCTGCAATTTTTAGAATATATGAAGCATGATCGCCAATTCTTTCATAGTCACCAATTGCGAGCAATAATTGCGAAATCTTATTATTATCTTCTTCTGACAAATCTTTTCCGGAAAGCTTAAGCAAAAATCCGTCTAATTTATCTTCATAAGTATCAATTTTAATTTCATTATCTTTTATTTGTTCCGCTTTCTTTTGATGATAACTTTTTAACATTTTTGTGGAATTTATGAAATTAAATTCTACAATTTCCGCCATTTTAATTGTTTGTCTGTAACATTCTGCAACAGCAAATGTCGGAGCAAGAAGCAATCTTTCATCAAGAAGTACATTTTTTCCATGTTCTTTTTTGTCAGGAATAAATTTGATTGCAAGTTTTTCAATTACTTTTGCAAACGGAAGCAGCATAAATGCTGTGAAAATATTATATACAGTATGGAATGCGGCAACTCCGAAGGCGTTGATATTATGACTCATCAACGGAATATCTATTAATGATGAAATTATAATAAAAGCCGGAAAGCAAACTCCAACACTGATTATATTATATATTACATGTATACCGGCAACTCTTTTTGCATTTGTATTAACACCAATGCTGGCAAGAACTGCGGAAATACAAGTGCCCAGGTTTTGCCCTAAAATGACAGGAATAGCAACTCCCCAGGAAACTCCCGCGACAAGTGTAAGTGCTTGTAAAATACCTATTGAAGCGGAAGAACTCTGTATAATCATTGTTATTACCATTCCGACAATAAATCCGAGAAAAGGATTGCTAAACGCAATCATTGCGTTTGTAAATGAAGGCATTTCTGCTAAAGGTGCCATAGCTCCTGCCATTAATTCCATGCCGAACATTAATATAGCAAAACCTATAAGAATTGAACCTACATTCTTTCGTTTATTGCTGTTTGATGCCAATATCATAATAATACCGGCAAAGGCAAGAACCGGTGAAAAAGTTTCAGGTTTTAAAAGTTTAAAAATAAATCCTGCATTTTCTTGAATAGCAGTTAAACTTAACATCCAAGCAGTTATCGTTGTTCCTAAATTAGCACCTATAATAACGCTAACGGTTCTTGAAAGAGTCATTATTCCGGAGTTAACCAAACCAATCAGCATGACCGTAACGGCAGATGATGATTGTATAATTGCAGTAATTACAGCCCCTAAAATAAATCCCTTAGCAGGATTGGAAGTCATTTTTTTTAAAAGTTTTTCTAAACTTCCGCCTGCAACCTTCTCTAATCCGGACGACATAAGGTTAATTCCGTATAGGAAAAATGCCAATCCGCCGAGAAGCGTAAATATCGAAAATATATCCATACCTATTCCTTTCGCTCTTTGTGATTGTTGGTATTTTTTAGTATCCTTTTATAACCCGCAGAGCATATATTTTCAGTGTATCACAACAATAAATTTAATACGAAAATTTCCGGTTAATTATTGCGAAATGTTTACAAATTTGAAATTTTAAAAATTCGATGTTACAATTCTTAACAATTGTTTTAAAAAAAGGCAATTTTTTAGAAACAAAATACTTTATATATATATAAGAGATATGTAAAATTAAATATAAGAGAGAGAAAACTATGACAAACGATGCTGAAAAAAGAAGATTTACTGTTATTTCAAATCCTATTTTGAATGAAGAAAAAAGTGAAAATTACGAAAAAGAAAAATATAAAAAGAAGCGAATTCAAACATATCAAACAAATCCACTGAAGGAACAGTTCATGCGATTTACCAATGAAGAAGCAGGACGAAAGTTTTCTGTGGAGGATTTGTTAAAATGGTAGATTAATAATGCATTTGGGACGCATTTACTACCGACATAGCTCAAGCGGAAAATAAGGAAAAGAAAAAATGCCCATTTGAGGCATTTTTTTTATGTTATTTTACTGTTCTTCTTTTAATGTAACGATTGTAGAATTTAGTTCTTCTTTTAAATATTGTAGTTGTTCACTTATATTCTGAGGATTATAAACAGATCCGGATTCGGAATATGCCAGATATCTCTGATAAGTAACCGCTTCTTGTCTTAAAGTCATAATTGATTTTGTATATCTGTTAACATCCATAAGCTTTTTAAATCCGTCAGAATAACTTTCCGGCTTATCCTTATATTTATCCATAAGATAATCTATATTCGATGTTAAAACATTGGATTTAGAAATAAATAATTGCAAATTTTCGTTGTCTTCTATACAATCAACGACTTTTTCCAGCATCGGTATAATCATATCAACATCTTTTTGAAATTCTGTCGGTTTATTTTTATGTTCAATTATATTTATAAAAGCCGGATTATCTTTTGGTGTAGGTTTTAATTCATCTGGATTATTAAAATCATCTTGTGTTTCAAATATAGGTTTAGAGCCTTTTGTTCGAGTTTTTTCTGTTGTATCTTCAAGCACAGGCAGTTTTCCGGCATATCCTTTACCCTGCAATTCTTTTTCCAGACTTTTATCTTTTCTGTTCCAGAAAAACGCTTGCGATGGAAGGCAAAAGCTCATTATAATAAAACAAATTACTAACTTTTTCATAACTATATTATAGTGATTTTTTTCCAAAAGGCAAAACTTATAGTTCTCGTCTGCCTTCTATTGCTCGAGCCAATGTTACTTCATCAGCATACTCTAAATCTGTTCCCACAGGAAGTCCAAATGCTATTCTTGTTATTTTTATGCCAAAAGGCTTGATTAATTTTGTTAGATAAAGACTTGTTGCTTCACCTTCAACTGATGGAGACAAAGCCAATATAACTTCTTTGACGGTTTCGTCTGTAAGTCTTGATAATAATTCCTTAATTCTTATATCCTCAGCTCCGATTCCATCCATGGGTGAAATCAAACCTTGAAGCACATGATAAAGCCCTCTGTATTCATTTGTTTTTTCTATAGCAATTAAATCTTTAGTTTCTGCAACAACGCATATCACTGAGCGATTCCTGTTTCCGGAGGAACATATTTCACATGGGCTTGTTGTTGAAATATTATAACAAATTTCGCATGTTTTAGAGCTTCTTTTTGCTTCCAATATAGCATTTGCAAATTTTTCAACTTCAGAAATCGGCATTTTCAACACTTGAAAAGCCATCCGTTGTGCTGATTTTGGCCCGACGGACGGAAATTTTTGAAATTGCTCTATTAATGCTGCTATAGATTTTGGGTAAATCACTTAATCACCTAAAACTAAAATAATCCCGGAATTGAAATGCCGCCTGTTACAGCTTTCATTTTTGATTCCATTGTTTTTTGTGCTTTATCTGTTGTTTGATTAATAGCGGCAGTAATCAAATCTTCTAACATTTCAACACTGTCTTGAGAAATCATAGACGGATTTTCCGGCAAAATAGCTTCCGGTGTTAATTTTATTGATTTAAACAATCCTTTGCCGTCACAAATAACTTTTACGGCACCGTTTCCTGATTCCCCTGTAATTTCCATTTTATTGAGTTCGTCTTGTGTTTCTTTTAACTTCTTTTGAATATTTTGAGCCTGTTTCATCATATTCATCATGTTCATCATAATTCTGTTCCTCCTTGTTATAATTGGGATATCATTAAATTTGTTCTTCTATTTTTGACATTAAATCATCATCAATATCAAAATTTGCATAAACATTTTGTACATCATCATGTTCTTCAAGTCTGCCCAGAAGTCTCATGATGTTTACGGCTGTTTTTTCATCTGTGACTTCTATTGTATTTTGCGGAACTCTGGTAAATTCGGCAGAAACAGATTTGAAACCGTCTTTTTCCAAACCTTCTGTCACAGGTTGAAGGTTTGGTATTGATGTATAAACTTTGTATTCGTCTTCTTCTTCGACAATATCATCTGCATCCAGATTGATAGCCGCTTCAAAAAGAGCTTCGTAATCAACACTGTCTTTTTCAAATGTTATGCAGCCTTTTTTATCAAACATCCAACCTACACAACCTGTTTCGCCGAGGTTTCCGTTAAATTTTGTGAAATAGCTTCTTATATCCCCTGCTGTTCTGTTTTTATTATCAGTCATTGCTTCTATAACCACTGCAACTCCTCCGGCTGCATATCCTTCATACGTCATTTCATCGTAATTTTCGGAGTTTCCGGATCCGGAACCTTTTTCTATAGCTCTTTTAATATTATCATTCGGAAGACCTGCTGCCTTTGCTTTTTCCACAGCGGTTCTTAAACGGAAGTTACCGGCAGGATCAGGGCCGCCCAGTTTGGAAGCTACAATAATTTCTCTTGAAAATTTCTGAAATTCTGCAGCTCTTAATGAATCTGTTTTTGCTTTTTTATGTTTAATAGTTGACCACTTTGAATGTCCGCTCATACACTTTCCCCTTTTTATTATACTGTCTGCTTTTCAATTTTACTAAAAATAAAATTTTAAGGCAATAGATTAATATTTATAAACATTTTAAAGTTAAAACAACTATGTTCTCTTTTATTTTTGTGTGATAATTGTTTAGTAAAAACGTAAAAAGGAAGGAATATAAATATGTCAGAAGTAAGAGTCAGAATTGCGCCTTCTCCAAGCGGAAACCTTCATATAGGTACTGCAAGGACGGCATTATTTAATTATTTATTTGCTAAAAAAAATAACGGAAAATTTGTTTTAAGAATTGAAGATACAGATGCAGAAAGAACAAGTCAGGAATATGTTGATAATATTTTTGATTCATTAAAAGCACTTGGTTTAAATTGGGACGAAGGTCCTGATGTAGGCGGAAATTACGGCCCATATACTCAATCACAAAGATTTGATATTTATCCTAAGTACGTTCAACAGTTGCTTGATAGCGGATTTGCTTATGAATGTTTCTGCACGCCGGAAGAACTTGAAGCGGAAAAAGAAGAAGCTACCGCAGCAAAGAAAGCTTATGTATATTCTAAAAAATGCGAAAACCTTACTGATGAAGAAAAAGCAAAATTAAGAGCCGAAGGCAGAAAACCTGCTATCAGATTTAATATCGCAAAAGCACAAAAAGCTTTTCACGATTCTTCAATATTGGAATTTGATGATTTGGTAAAAGGAAAACTTCACGTAGATACAAATTTAATCGGTGATTTTGTAATAATGAAATCAAACGGAGCACCTACCTACAATTTTGCGGTTGTTATTGACGATGCTTTAATGAAAATTTCACACGTAATAAGAGGAGAAGACCATATTTCAAACACATATAAACAAATTCTTATCTTTGAAGCTTTAGGATTTGAAGTTCCGAGATTCGGTCACTTGGGAATGATTCTTGCACCAGACAGAAGCAAGCTTTCAAAAAGACACGGAGCTACAGCGGTTTCTGACTTTGTAAAAGAAGGATACTTAACCGATGCACTAATTAACTTTGTTGCATTGCTGGGCTGGTCACCGTCTGACGGAGAAGAAATCAAAACCGTTGACCAAATTGCGCAAGATTTCAGAATCGGTGAAATATCTTCTTCAAATTCAATTTTTGAATACGATAAATTAAAATGGATGAATAGCCATTATATTAAAATGCTTCCGATTGAAGAACTTAAAGAAAGATTGAAACCATATTTAACTGATTATGATTTAAGCTCTTTAACAGATGAACAATATACAAAGATGGTAGAAATAACTAGAGAGCCGTTAACATTATTGTCTGACATTACAGATGCGGTTCCGTATTTCTTCGGTAAAGATGTAACAATTGATCCTGAAGCACAAACAGGAACTCTTGATACCGATGTTGCTCAAAAAGTTTTAGTTGATTTTGTTAATAAGGCAAAAGAATGGGATTGGACAGAAGAAAATCTTCATGAAAAACTTGCAGATTTTAGAGCATATTGGAAAGAAACCGACGGAATCAAACCAAAAGTAACAATGTGGGCAGTACGTGCCGCAATAACAGGAAGAACTTGCGGTGCTGATATGGTTGGTATTCTTGAGATATTGGGTAAAGAAACCTCTTTATACAGAGCTCAAAAAGCAATTAAGGTTGCTGTGTAATAAAACGTATAATATAAGATAAAAAGCGTGATATCTGATTAGATGTCACGCTTTTTGTTTAAGCTTCTAACATAAAAGTAACCGGTCCGTCATTAATAAGCGAAACCTCCATCATAGCAGCAAATTTTCCTGTTGAGGTTTTTATATCGTAAGAATTTACAAAATCGATAAATTTTTCATAAAGTTCGTTTGCGGCATCCGGCGGAGCAGATTTGTCAAAACTTGGACGAGTACCTTTCCTACAATCACCGCAAAGCGTAAATTGTGAAACTATAAGCATTTCGCCTTGTACATCTATTAAGGATCGATTCATTTTGTCATTTTCATCCGAAAAAATACGTAAGTTTACAATCTTTCTTGCAAGTTTTTCAACTTGTTCGAGGGTATCCCCTTTTTCAATACCAACAAGGGCTAAGATTCCCTTTTCTATTGAAGAATAATTTTTTCCTTCAATATCCACAGCCGCTTTCTTAACTCTTTGTATTAAAACTTTCATTTATACTGTCTCCAGAAAACCTATAATTTCGTTAATTTTATTTCCGACTTCTTTTATTTTTAATTCAGTATCTTCACAATATTTTAGAATTTTATCAGATATACTTGAAATGTTTTGCTCGTTAAATTCTCTTGTCATTTTCATTTCATAATTCAAGTCAATGCGATTTGCGGTTGTAATAAAATCAAAAAGCATACTTTTTTTTGTGTAATCATCACTCAAACTTGAGTACCCGACTGCAAGTTTCTTTAAATCTTTTAATATTTCAACAGTAACATTTCTGTATCTTCTTAAATCGTTATTAAGATTTTTTGCTGTTTTCATTACCTCTTCTATTATTAATCCTGCAGATTCCATCAACTTCTTTTCTTTAAACAAATTATCTTTTATCATATTTATATCATAATTAAAATCCGTACTTATTTCTCTATTATCAATCTTTTCTGCATTTTTAAGAGCTTCTTCGAGAGGTATATTTTCAAACCCGTCTATTTGTGCCCCAACTAAAGATGTATTTATATACTCAACATTTGGATAGAGCTTTGTAAATTCAGTTAACGGCTGAATAAATGCTGCATAAACAGACTCGGTCGGAATCATTTCCCCATTTATACCTTTTACATAGTATAAAGAAGCATTTAGATTATTTAACCTTTCGTATGCCACAGCAATTCTTTCATCTCTGTTTGGAGAGTTACTTAAGGAATTCGCAAAGTCTTCCAAATTTTCTGCCGTAATTTCCCATTTGTTTTTATCGCTATTAAATAGACATTTTAAATCTTTATATGCAGAATCTTTACTGTAGCACTGACCTTCTATATATGCTAAATCTTGTCCAACAAGAACTATTTTTGAACAGCCTATAATTCTTGCGGTATTTAGTGCCGTATACGAAACTGTACCTTTTGATAAGTATTCCGAAATATCCTCTCCCGTAACTTCACTCCAAAAATTATTTATAGGCATATTTGAAGATATATGAGAATAAGTTTTCTTAAATTTTGGAATCCTTAAATTCGGATGAGAAAATGGTTCGGTAACAAAATTCACATCCGATAAATCAATACCTGCCATTTGTTTGGCAGAATCAAAAGATTCTATTATACATAGAAAATCCGGTTTAAGTCCATTTAAAACGACCGTTTTTAAAGCGGTTCCCACAACTATTAAAATTATATTTTCACGATATTTTTTTATTGTTTCTATGTTTCTGTCTAAAGTCGGACCCGCAGAAACTACAACTGCGGTTTTACCTTTATAAAAATCTTTTATTTTAACTAACGGTGTTTCTTTTACCAACTTCGGGATATTATAAAGCGTCTGCATAAGAAGCGGATAGAATTTTTCTTGAGTAAATTTCAGATCCAAACTAAAACGCCCAACCATTTCTTGAAGTTCTAATACCATTTTATTAAACAAATCCTTATTTAATTCTTGATAAGCAGTTGTTGAAAGCAGCAGCGGAATATTTTTTGTATTAGATTTCTGATAAATATACTCTTCTGCTTGTGATAAATTATCCGTAATAAAAACATTTTGTTTTAATATATCACCGGAAAAATCAACAAGAGAAAAAGCCATTTTCATTATATTCAAATCAGGCTCGTATAATATAACCGTCCCCATCGAATTTAAAGACACATATTGAAATAAGTACCCAAGTCCCAATCCGTAAACAAGATGAATTGCAGACGGATTGTTTTCCGCATTATTAAAAATTGCCTGAGCTTCACCTAGCGGACTTTGCTCGTTATGCAAAAAAATACCTTTGTATAAAAAATTGTAAGCATTACCAGTTTGAGCAAGCTGGGGAAGAGTATCCGGAATAAAAGCATTCAGCTTGACTGCCAGATTTCTGTCTTTTTGCGCCAATGCCGCAATATTTTTTTCGAAAATATTATTCACGTTCCTATACTACTCCCTTTACCCCTTTTACCCCTTTTACCACATTTTCCCCTTTGCCTCTAAGTTGACCGCAAGCGGCATCAATATCAGCTCCTCGTTCAAGTCTTACGGTAACCTTTTTACCGGAGTGTTCTATCAGATACTTAAACTTCATAATATCATTTGATGACGGTTTTTTGTAATCATTTTCTATAACAGAGTTATAAGGAATCAGATTAACATTGCATTTTAAGTCATGCAAGAAGTATGCAAGTTCTTTGGCAACTTGAGTTGTATCATTGAATCCATGGATTAAAATATATTCTACAGTAACTCTTCTTCCCGTTTTTTCTATATAATTCATTAATGCTTTTTTTACTTCATCAATCTTATACTTATTTTCTATCGGCATTAATTCTTTTCTTAATTCATGATTAGGCGCATGAAGAGAAATCGCAAGAGTTGATTGCAAATCCGTATTTGCAAGTCTTTCTATCCCCGGAATAATACCGCTTGTGGAAATTGTTATTCTCCTTTGACCTATCTGAAAATCGTTGTTAAAAATATCCAGTGCTTTTAAAACATTATCCAAGTTTAAAAGCGGTTCGCCCTGTCCCATAAACACAATATTTGTAACTTTAAGACCGGTATCACGTTGAATGGTCAAAACTTGCTCTATAATTTCTTTATACGTAAGATTCCGCTTAAACCCGCCTTTTCCTGTTGCACAAAAAGAACAATTTACCGCACAGCCTACTTGAGAACTTACGCAAGCAGTCAAATTAGCCCTGTTATCAAATCGCATTAAAACAGTTTCAACGCATTCCCCATCAGGATATTCAACCAAATATTTTATTGTTCCGTCTTTGCTTACTTGTTTTACTTTTATTTTTGTATCCGTAACAGAAGCTATATTTTTTAATTCTTCTCTAAAATCTTTAGAAAGATTTGTCATTTCATCAATTGAAGAAACAGATTTTGAGTAAATCCAATTATGAATTTGTTTAGCACGAAATTTGGTGGCTTTCATTTCTGCCATCAAATTTTCAAGTTCATCTAATGTCATACCGGAAAGTATCATAATAAATCTATCCCAACTTATCTTTATAGTATTTAATAATGTCGACTTTTGCGTTTAATAGCATTGCTTGATATGCAACTTCGTCTTTCCATTCATTAAATGAGCATTCTGCCGGCAATAATTTTAACGGATTATGCGGAAAATCTTTGCAAATATTCGGTCTGTTTTCATATATCGAACACAAGTTGCCTTCAAGCTTAGGACAGTAATAATAATAAGTTTTATCTTCTACAAGCTTGTTTAAAAGTGCAAAATATTCAGGGTTAACAGAACGCGCCTCTTCTTCTGATTTATAAGGAACAAATACAGAAACAAAATCTGCAGAAAATTTATCACCTCTGTTTGCTCTTTGTTTTAGCTGTTCATAGGAATAAGGACTTACTGCAAGCTTACAACATGCGGCGCAGCGATTACATTCATAGTTTTCTTTTTTATCCATAATCGCCTTGTATTCTGCTTTTAATTTTTGTCTGTAATCACCGTTTAAGAATGTCAGTGCTTGCATTTGCCAATCTCTGTATTTACATCCTGTCGGTGGAAATGGTGAAAAAATTTCTTTTTTTTCAATCGAACAATCCTTATGTGAACAGTTTGCACAAGGATTTTCCGGTTTGAAAGAATCTAACTCTCTTCTGATACTTTCTGCTGCCTTTATAAAAATTTCCTGGTAATTATCCTTTATAGCATTATATTGTTCGTCAAGAGGTTTTGTTCTATCCTCGGCATATTTATTTGCCTTCTGAGCAGAGTTTTCTGTGAATAAATTATCGGAAGAAGCCCCTCCGAAAAAGTTTTTGTTATCACCATTGGTAGAAAAGAAATTACTCATACTTTGGATAATATCATAAATTCGACTTCTCGGCAATGGATTTAAGTTTATTAAAACCGATAATACAAAAGAGGAGAAGAAATATATGACAGAGAAGTTACAAATCTACAAATGCGAAATTTGCGGAAATATAGCACAAATTTTAATACCCGGCTCCGGCGCTCTTGTTTGCTGCGGAGAAGAAATGAAACTTTTAAACATACAACACGATGAAACCGAACTAGGAGAAAAACATACTCCTAAATTTGAAAATAATGATTCCGGAAGGAATGTAAATGTGATAGGGCATCCAATGACAAACGAACATTACATTCAATTCATACAGGCATATTCCCAAGACAAAAATGAATTATACACAAAATATTTTTATCCGGAAGAAGAACCCAAAACGAATATATCGTTCATGCCGGAAAATTCTAAAGCTGTCGAATATTGCAATATTCACAGACTTTGGGGCAGTAAAGATAATTAATGAGAAAGGAAAAACTACAATGGTAAGTGAAAAAATTAACGAAATAATGAATGAACAAATAAATAAAGAATTTTATTCAGGATATTTGTATCTTTCAATGTCAGCACATTTAAAAGAACTTGGATTATTTGGTTTTGCATCTTGGACAAAAATTCAAGCGAAAGAAGAAGTTGAACATGGTTTGAAGCTATTGGATTACCTGCTTGAAAGAAACAGCTTTGTAACTTTGAAACAAATATCTATGCCTACTTTCGAATACAATGGTGTTTTATCAATTTTTAATGAAATATACGAACATGAAAAGTGTATAACAAAATCCGTAATGGAGATTGCAAAACTTGCGGAAGATGAATGTGACAGAAAAACCCTGACATTTATTGATTGGTTTATTGAAGAACAAGTTGAAGAAGAACAAATGGTCAAAAACATAATAAAACGTCTTGAACTTTTTGGAGAAGATAAAACATCACTACTTCTCATGGACCAAGAACTGGGCTCCAGAGAATAAATTATTTTGTTAATTTAAATTTATAAGCAATGTGGGTGGCCCCTAAAAGTCACCCGCTTTCTTATAATTGTTTTTTAGATTCTTTTTTCCATTTATAGTGGTTATATTCTATCAACCCTATATGTAATGCAGTTATTGCTGCTGTTGCATAAGCTGCCGGTTTATGAAATTTTCTGAATGAACGATTTTTTGATACTCCGCTCATCACCGACAAAACAAGACCTGCTGTTGCAGTATAACCTGTAGTTTTGGGAGTTATGTACGTTTTAATTTCTGAAATCTTCATGCAAATAATTTAGCATATAATAATCAGAACCGCAATATTCCATAAGGTTTTAAACGCACATTATTTTTATCTTTCGGATTGTTTTTTAAATATGTTTTTACAATATTACGCACCTTTAAATAATTATGCTGTTTTACAAAAATGTTAGCAAGTGCTATTGTATAATCTATATTATGCGGATTTTTTTCTGTTAAATACGTATATTCATCTATTGCATCTTTAATATTATTTTTCTTTATATTTATTTCAGCTTTTAGCTGATGTAATTCCTCGGTATCTTTATATTGAAAAGCCTTTTCCACATTGTCTATAGCTATATCATAAAAATCAATTTTATAATAAGACACTGCCATATTATAAAAAATAATATATTTTGTCTCCTTGTCACCGGCAAGTCGCAACGCTTTTTCTAAATTATGAATTGCTTCTATATATTTTCCCTCCGCTGCAAAACTTTCCGCTAAATCTATATATCCTCCGGGAAGATTTGGAGCATTATGTATATAATTATTTGCCTCCAATTTCTTAAAATTATTAATTTCCGCATCATTGCCTATAATTAAGTACGGTATATATTCGTATTTAATTTTGTTTTCATTTGTAATATCAGGTTTTATTTTATATAAAAGTTCCAGAGTTTTCTTATCTGCATCTGATATTTTCACTCTTTCGTCATTAATAATTACAGCATGTTTTTTTGTCATAAACATTACATCCTCGGGTTCATAACTATGTCCCATCATCCCAAGTGCATGAAAAATTTCGTGCAGAGCTGTATTATAAATTTGATTTTGAGTAAACATTTTACCTTCCGGATCTAATATATTTATTTTTATGCTCATTTTATTTAACTTCGTTTGTCCAACATCGGGAGTTGTATAAGCAGATACATACTTGCTTCCATAAACCGGATTATCTGTCTGTTCCTTTATAAACTCAACTTCTATATCCCCGGAACCTATATTTTCTTTAACAAATCTTACTCTGCATGAACTTACTCGTTCCCATTCATTAAAAGCATTATCAATTTCTTCAATAAAAGATTTCGGAATATCCTTAGTATTTTTTACCACATAACTAATCGGAAATTCTCCCCAATGGAGAATTTTTCCGTTATAAGTCGCCTGTTGTACATAATTTTGGGGATATTTATTATTAATTTCACGCTTTAAATTAAAAAGAAAATATTTTGCTGTTCTTGATGCGGTATCATTAATATTTGCATTAATAATTTTTAAAAGCTTTTCTTGATTTTCAACTGTTAGAGGACTATTTATTATCGAATTTACATAAGTTTCTCTCAATTTTGTGTCCGCTGCACCCCTATCTAAAGCCTTTTCAAAATATAATACAGCTTTTTCAACATTATTTCTTTTGTAATAAAAGTCTCCTAAATTTGTATAAATGATTTCAGCATGAGTTTTTATAAACAAAATAAAACATAAGCAGATTAAAGTAACTATATAAATAGTTGTTTTAATTTTGTTCAGCTTTAATGGACTCATCTTCGGTATCTTTAACTCCGTTATCTATATTTAAAGTCTTAACAAGAGATTTTACATCACCTTTAAGTTTAAAATACTCGGCAAATTTTGGGGTTGTTTTCAGATTAAAAGAACGACCGTTTTTGTCCTTATGTTTTGAAACAAGCCCTTTTTCAACAAGTTCCTGAACATGTTCATAAGCATTTGAACCGCGTAAATCTTTTAATAAAGTTTGTCTAATCGGCTCTTTTAAAGCTATCACCGTAAGTGTTTTTAATACAGGTGGTTTTAATTCCACCGGACATAATTTTTCGACGATATCCAAATGCTCTTGTTTTACTTGCAAAATATATCCGTTTTCATCATCGATTTCCAATGCGCCTTCTCTTGATGCGTAGTCCATTATTAATTCAAGAAGAGCTTCTTCTATTTTTTCAGGTTCTTCTTCTAATATTTCCGCTATATCACTAATTTGCAGAACTCTTGCAGTTACAAAAAGAACCGCTTCAATTCTTGATTTCAACTGTTCCATTTACTGCCCCGTTTTCCGCCAATATATTTTGTACATTTTCTATACCGTCTTCTATATCTGAATAAATTTCTTCGTCTGAATTTTCAAGTGATTTTTCTTGACTGCTCTCTCTCTTAACCACATACAAATCAGAATAAAACTCATCCTGTTCTAAATCATAATCACTATCTGCTGTTAGGAACAAAAGTGAAATATATGCACTGATTCTATCCATACCCAAAAGTGTTAGTTCATTAAGTTCTATCTTATCCTGACGGCTCAATATTTCTTCCAAATTTGCTTTTAATCTGTCTACACCTTGCTCTATATATTCCTCGTGTGCAAGATTAATAATGTCTTCCGGAGACAACCTTGCATAATTTTGCACTCTTCTTTTTGCTCTTTCGTGTGCATTTTTCAAGGACTGCTTTTTATCGAGCATTTCGTAAAATTCTAACTGACGAATCAAATCTCTTAATGTAACAACCCTATTATGATTCAATCTGACACTGGTTCTTCTTTGCAGTACCTCGTCAATTGAAATTACATTATTTGTCGGAATATATTCTTCTTGTGAATAATCTAACTCCGAATCATCACTGTAATCAAACTCATCTTCATGCTGCGGTTCAAAATCAAGTATATCAATCCCCTCTAAAACATTTGATTTGAGCCTTAAAAGAATTGCTGCAAAAAGAAGAGTTCTGCCGGTTAATCTCAAATTCTGCGCCTTTGATTGAAACAAGTGCATCAAATATTTATCAGTAACTTCTACTATATCAACATTCCAAGGGTCAATTTTGCCATGACGAGCCATATCAACAAGAATCTCAATACCATCTACCTCGGCTTCTTTAATTTCTTTTTTCAAAAAATCAGATTGAACCGCTGTAGAAGCAGTATTAAAATTGTTATTTATATTTAAACTGTCTGCGTTATTTGCTACCATACCCGATTATATTCTATATTAAAAATTTTCTTCACAACTCCTCTATTTTGAGGAATTTAGCCTTTAGATTCTTGCGAATGACTTAGTTATAATCACTCCAACCCATTTTGATTATATCATACATAATCTATTTCATAAAAACTTTACATCTTTTAACAATTAAAATTTATTCTTTTAGCAAACTTTTTACCAAATTATACAAAATAGACAGCTTTATAGAATCTTTTGATATGTATTCTAAATCTTTTATTATTTCCGATTTTAATTCACTTTCTTCCTTTAAATGATTAGTTGCAAAGAGTTCTTCGGAAGTTGTGTTAAGAGCCCTTATGATATTATCCAAAGTCTCCGCAGTCATAAAATTCTCACCAATTTCAATCCCGCTTAATGTTCTTTGGGATATATCAACAGCTTCAGCAAGTTGTTCTTGAGTAAGCCCTCTGCTTAGTCTCATTCGTTTAATTTTTTTGCCTAATTCTTCTTTTATGCCCATGACCGTTTACAATATTTTATACATTTAATCTCTAAAAAACATCCAAAAATGCAACTATATGTATTTTATGTTAAGTTTTGTAAATGCTGAACGCTACGTAATTGCTGTATCTTAGATTTTTAGAAATTAAATTTCATAAAATTAGGCAATTTTTGAAAACAAAAATACTTTATATATACATAACACAAAAGAGAAAGTTTAAAGAATATAACACGAGAAAAAAGGAGAAAAATTATGACACCACCCAAAAACGTAAAACCATTTGTAGTAGCACAAGCCGGCGTATTAAACGGGCATCCGACCATTAGTGCAGGTGCAGGAGCCAGAGCAGAAAAGAATAATTGGTTTGCTCAAGGCGAAGCAAGAGTTGGTAATGAATTAGCTTTTGACATCAATGCCGGTAAAAAAATACCTTTAAGTTCAAAATGTGCAGTTAATTTAGGCGCAAGAGGTTCTTTCAGAGGTCTGTTCGGTGATAATTCAGTCGGAACAACAAGTCTTTCTATAAATAATAACGGAAATAAATTGAGCGTTATGACAAAAGATTGTGATACTCCGGAAATTAGAGCAGCTTTCGCACCGTCTTTTGAATATAAAAACAAAAACTGGAAAGCATCATTAGGTTTAGAACTTGGATATAAAAACAATGAAGAAATGCATAACACTATAGTACAAAACAAGAATTACAATGACATAGGAGTGCATAAAAATTTCGGCGGTTTGTATAAAAACATGACAGCCGGCCTTGAATACACAACTAATAACGGCAAAATGACATTTGGTGCTTCTGCAGACAGATATGGCGGACAAGTAACAGCTAAAATTAATTTATAATTATAAAAATTAGTTTATAAAATACATAAAGAGGGTGTCTAAAAAGTCAAATGATTGATACCCTCTTTTTATACAAAATTTCATTTACTATTCTCTTCATTTATATTAAAATATTCATACAACTAAATATGAGGAAACCAGGGGTGAAAGTCCCCGACTGTGCCGCAGCCGTTATAGCCGGAAGGGGTGATGTTAATTTACATTTGCCCTCCCACAAAAGAATCAATACTTCGTGACCAGAGTATTGGTTTTACTTCTGATTGTTGCGGCACAACAAGAGGAAGTTTTTTAATGACAAACGGAGTTAATGCAGCCAGTAAAGTTTCATCAGGATTATGTCCGCATGGAATGTCGCCCGGTGCTTGTCCGATATGTTCAGGAATGGGCGGAGGAAGCACAAGAGTTGGCGAGCGTCCTCAAAAAGCCGGAGAAATGAGTTATCACCAATGTGCAATGATTGGGGCGATGATGAGGGCGCGCGAAGCGCGCTTGGAAGCTCACGAACAAAATCTGCAAGCAAGAACGGAAGCTCTGCAGAAATTTGAACAACAAATTATAAATTTTTCCGCAAAAATGGCAGAATTTGCTTCCAAAATTTCTCAAAACTTTATTTTAAAGCCTGTTGCATTTACAATAAATAATATCGTCATTCCGATTTTGAATGTAATTAAAAATATTCCTAAATTAGTACAAAATATCGGAAATACAATATCTCAAATCAAGGAAAAAATCGTAGATATTCAAGACAAATTGAATGCAATTTTCGGCGAAGCAAAAGCTTTTATAGAAAAAAAAGTATCAGAATTAGTAAGTACAATTAAATCTAAATTCGAAGGTTTATTCAAAATATTCAAAAGAAATAACACAAAAGACGACGAAACGAAGATTGATGAAGATAAAAAAATATTTAATCTGAAAAAATTCATTCATAAAATTTGGTCAAGGGAAAAAGATGACTCTGAACATAAATCCAAAAATTAATCAGGATCTTGAAAGTTCAAGACACCGGAAAAATATGACAAATACTCAGAAGCGCAATGATTCATACGTAAAAGAAGGTGTCATTGTTAATTCTTATGTCAAAGACCCGCTTTTAACACTTGATGAAACTTATGATTCCCTTGTTATATCTAAAAATCAAATAGAATTACCTCAAAAGCTTTATCAAAAAGAAGAAAACAAGACTAATCCGCTTTATCCGCTTTGCGGAATTACGGTCGGAGTAATGGGAGTCTTAGGCGGATTCACAGCTATGATGAAAAAATTTTCTAAAGGAAAGTTAGAGTCATCAAAAGAGTATTTATTACCCGGAATCACCCGTAATCACTGCATTAATGACGAAATTCATCAAAGTATTTTTTCTATGATTCAATCTCCAAACAGAAAAACAATTCTTGCTTCTTTGGGAGTTATTACTCTTGGCTCTATGGCTTTTATGGGTAAAATTTTTATAGACGGATTTAAAGAAGTTTGGGTAAAACAACAAGAAGCAAATATTCAAAAAAATCTCCAAGAAAACTTAATAGAAATAGAAACTCAATCCTTTTCCGGAAAGCTTCAAATAATAAGAAGTTTGCTATCTTCAAAAGCCAAACAATTTTCTGATGAGCTGTCTTTTAGGAGCAAAGAAAAGCCAAAAGCTAAAACGAATTCGGAAAATAAAAATAATAGTTATAAATTGTTAGCTATTGGAGCCGGAACAATCCTTTCTATTCTCGGTTTAGGATATTTTGCTTCTCATAACATAAGAAAAAGCGACGAATTTATTAAAAACGGTATTAAAAACACAAAAAAAGGAATTGATATCGTTATAGAGGAATTTAATACAGGAAAACCATTAAACAACTTAGAAGGGAATAACGGAGCAATTTTATCCGGCAAAGATGCCTACAAATATCTTATAGAAAATATGCTTGAATCTATTTATGCACGTCCGGAAGAAATTGAAAAATATATTTCAAAGCTAAATTTGCCTCAAAAAGAAAAAGAAGAATTTATTATTCAATTGAAAGATTCTATGAATCAAGCAACAGAAAAAGTTAATCCTATGATTGGAGGCTCAGGAAGAAATAAAATAACATACTTTTCCCATGTAAATGATTATTTATCATTCTTTTATGATTGGTTAATGAATCCGAAAAATCCGCAATTTAAAAACCTATTCTTTGGAATCGCAGGTATTTCCGCGCTCGCTTATGGAGGTAAAACAGCAGGAGAAGCAATTAAGGAAGTACAAGTAAAAAAATATTCTGCTGATATTGAACTTGATTTACAAAGAAGACTTGTTGCAACCGAACTTCGTAATTTTAAAGCAAAAAAAGATTCCGCCATAGAACCCCTTTGCGAAGAATTTTTCAAACAAAAAAATGAAGGCAAATCAAAAGAGGAACTAAAAATAATCGCAGACAACATTCTTTTTGAAATTAAAAATGGTCCGCCGTTTGTTTATTCATAATTTAGTTAGTATCAGAACCCCTGACTTCTTTTTCTGTCTCTTTTCCGCGTGCGGCTTCCGCAGAACGCCATAAATCCATGAGCTTATCTCTGACTCCCATACGATTAAACCACTTTAGAACAAGGCGCTCTTCATACCCTAAGCCGCCATTAAGCTTTATAAAATTTTCTATTGAAAATACGGCTTCTGAAATAGAAAGATGAATATAAACATGCGGCTGGGTGTATTTTGTCATATCCATCCAAAGTTTTAGATTATTATACTTTGCCTGCATTAGCGTTCTTATATTGTGCGCATCAGATTGTTCTTGTACAAGAAAATTTTTTAAATTGTCCTCTAAATCCTTGAATGATGACATTTTCCCCTCTTAATTATTTAAACTATGAATTGGAGCCGGAATTCTTCCGCCTCGTTTAACAAAATTTTCCGATGAAAGTGAATTAACTTTCATAATAGGAGCTCCTCCTAATAATCCTCCGAAAAATACTTTATCACCAACAGTTTTATTTGGAGCAGGTATAATTCTGACAGCTGTAGTCTTTTTGTTTATCATTCCTATTGCCATCTCGTCTGCTATCATGCCGGCTATAGTAGAATCAGAAGTATCACCCGGAATTGCAATCATGTCCAAACCGACAGAACATACACTAGTCATTGCCTCTAATTTATCAAAAGTCAAATGTCCGAGTGTTGCAGCTTCTATCATGCCGGCATCTTCCGAAACAGGAATAAATGCACCGGATAGCCCGCCAACATAAGAACTTGCCATTATTCCGCCTTTTTTAACTGCATCATTTAACATTGCAAGCGCCGCTGTTGTACCATGTGCCCCCGCGTGTTCAAGACCCATCGCTTGAAATATTTGTGCTACACTGTCACCGATTGCAGGAGTTGGGGCAAGTGATAAATCAACAACACCAAATGGTATATTCAATTTTTTTGCCAATCGTCTTCCTATAAGTTCACCTGTACCGGTAATTTTGTAAGCCGTTTGTTTAATTTTATTGGAAAGCTCTCCCAAATCTGCGTTTTTATCCAAATCTAATACCGCGGCTCTAACAACACCAGGGCCGGATACACCAATATTAAGAGCGCATTCCGGCTCCCCGTAACCGCAATAAGCTCCTGCCATAAACGGATTATCGCTTACTGAATTACAAAATACCACCAGTTTTGCCGCTCCTAAACCGTCTTTGTCAGATGTCAGCTCCGCAGATTTTTTTATTGTTTTTGCCATCTTTAATACTGCATCCATATTAATTCCGGCCTTAGATGAACCGACATTTACAGAAGAACACAGTCTGTTTGTAACACTAAGCGCCTCCGGAATTGATTCAATTAAAGCAATATCACCGGTGGTAAAACCTTTTTCTACCAGTGCGGAATATCCGCCTATAAAATCTATCCCTAAATTTTCGGCAGATTCATCCAACGTTCTGGCTATTTTTACATAATCTTTTTCTCTGCAAGATTCTCCGATTAAGGATATTGGTGTAACCGCAATTCTTTTATTTACAATCGGTATGGAATAATCATTTTCTATTTCGTTTGCATAATTCACTAAATTGGCTGCATGCTTGTCAAGTTTGTATTTTATTTTATCGCACACAACATTAATATCTTCCGATAAACAATCTCTCAAACTTATTGTCAAAGTCACAGTTCTGATATCAAAATTGTGAAGCTTTATCATGTTTATAGTTTCAAGAATCAAATTTTCATCAAATATTGTCATAACGTAAACAATTGTATCACATTTGAAAATTAAAAAAAAGCGGTTATGATTACATTTTAGGTTTAGATGTAAAAAAATCTTTACAATTCGTATGTCAAATTTTCAAATAATGTAGTATTATCATGTACTTGATTTTGAAGCAAGGCTAAAAGCTGCGTAGGATAAATCTTTTTATGAGTACATAAAATACTATTACTTTTTTAAATGCCTAAATATAGGCTTATTTATAATGCCTATTTTTTGAGATTGGAGGAAATATGTTACATTGCTGCAAATTTAAACCAGATGATGTTTATTATTTGAATGATACGAACTTATATGTATATAGAATGCTTTCTATCGGATTTTGCCCCATTTGCGGGAAACCGGTTGCAGAGCTTTTTCAATGGAGATTTGACGGAATTTCCGAAAGACAATCCGCTGTCGGAATTAAAGCAAACGATTTGATGAGAAAACTAAAAGACGAAATCATTTATTCTATGACACAAGTTAACTACAGAAAAATGAAAGGAAAGCCTTTTGGTTGGAAATACGGCGAAAACAAATCTAATAAAAAAGGTTATAAACAATATGCATGTGACTTTTATGGCAATAAAGAATTAGTAAAAACTATAATTCATGGATAATTTGTGATAATTGGATACTTTTACCGGAGGGATTTTTTGTTTCACCTTTCTCTCTCGTGTTTGTTACACTTATTTTTGCCCTCCGGTTTTCTTTTT
>CADBPN010000026.1 GCA_902796585.1 uncultured bacterium | reverse complement strand
GGTTCAATCTCGCTAGGTTCAGTGCTATTAAAAATACTTTTTATCAATTTTGTAACACTTGATAATGCGACAATTCCGGCTGCAGCACCGATTATAGCACCTTTTCTGCCGGCTTTTTTATATCCGGCATATCCACCGATAGATGCACCAACAACACTTGTAAAAATACTTTTCAGCCAACTCGATGACTCTTTTATGCTGTTATCATTTGTATTTATATTTGCATTTTCATTTAAGGTGGTATCGACAGATTCAGATAATATTTCTGTTGAATCAATTCCTAATTTTTTATTCGAAATTTTAGTACTATTTTCAGTGCCAGAAAGTATCGGAATTTTATATGTGTTACCAATTATAATTGACTGCGGATTATTGTTAAGTTTCATAAATTCTTCTTTAAACTCTGATTTTTTTTGTTTAATTTCAGCTTCATTCCAATTTTTATTCTTTAATGTTTTAAATGCTGATTCTATAAAAGAAAACGTTCCTCTGCCTTTAAATGCACTATCAGCCTTTAATTCATAATATGTTTGTGCACTGACTACATTTTTAGCTTCATTATTCATTATATCTTCAAGTTCAGAAAAATCTGTTCCATTATTTTTATATTTGTCTAATGCCAAATTATAAAATTTTTTAATTTTAGTCATAGCTGAAGCTTTTTGAGAAGGTGATAAATCACGACTTGCTAATAACATACGACTTAGACTTCTTTTATATAATCCTTCTGTTTCGACTCTTTTTTTGCTTGTTTTGTCTAAATAGTATACATATTCCATATTGATTATTGCCTCTGAATAATCTTTATTCTTTAAAGCATTTGTTAATGCATTACCTTTATCTTTAACTCCCGGTAAACCTTTATTTATCCAAAGATCGAGTAATCCTTCTTTTATAGATTCAGGAAGATTGTCGTATGTACCTTTTCCGCATTTTTGATTTAAATATTTTCTTAATTCATCAGAGCCGGTTTTAAGATTTTTGCATAATTTAGCATATGCTTCTTCTTGTGTTCTATTTCCAATATTAGAAATTTCACCGAATCCAACAGTATTATGACCACCGATATCTTTATAAGGAGTTGTGTATGCTTCATAAAAATATCTTCTGTCACCTTCATAATATTTAATTAAATCGATTAAAGATTCTCTGGAGCGTTTAATTGCTATATTATTGTCTTTTATTAATATAGGTGAATACTCTTTTATACCTGTGTATTCAGTCATATTATGCAAGAGTGATTTAGTATCATCACTAATAATTGGAGATGTTACAAATTTATCAAATGGTACACCATTTTGATATACAAAGATAGCATCAGTATTTCTACTGACATTTACTA
Organism: uncultured bacterium; assembly: GCA_902796585.1. Classification (GTDB taxonomy): domain Bacteria; phylum Cyanobacteriota; class Vampirovibrionia; order Gastranaerophilales; family Gastranaerophilaceae; genus CAG-196. The sequence goes on along the minus strand of CADBPN010000026.1, from coordinate 12,675 downwards.
AACTTCCACTATTTCTATTTATGTTATTAATTTTCTTTGTTTGACCGGAATTTTCTATATTTAATGCCATTTTAAATCCTCTTAATTATCCCATATTTATATTAAGTTTTATTTTTTACAAAAATTGCTAAAAATTTTAATATTGTTAACTTTTGTAACATTAAATATAACTATTGAAATTTAATTTTACTAATATACTTTATATATATGAATAGGTAAATAATATGTACGAGAACATTAAACTAGAGACGAAAATATGTAACAATATTAGCTCTAAATTCATTGAAAATATAATCAGTGAATTGCATAATGATACTGTAAAAATAAATAATTTTGATAAATCCGGTGATATATACGCAGAATTAAATAACATGGGATATAATTTAAACAAACGTTATATTCCAAACAATACATATAATACATCATTTGCATTAAAAGCCATATTAAAAGAAATTATAAATGATTACAATAAAAAACAAGAAATCTATATAAATAATTATATTAATGAACAAATAGAAACTTTGAAATTAACTTCAACGTCAAATCCTGATATTATGATTAATTCAAAAAATGAATATTATTGCTTAGATAAAAATTATAAATTTGTATTGGATAAAAATATAATAAAAGTTTTTGAAGATGGTACTTATGACAAAAAAGAATATATTTTTGGTCCATATAACGACTATATAATTGCTAAATATAACAAAGAAAATAAACAAATTAATTTAAAACTTGTAAACAGAAGAAATATTCCTTATAATAGCCCAAAATATGTTGCAAATAAACTTAATTTTAAGCAAGAGCTTGTTAATAAATTCAAATTACGCGGTTATTCAGGTTGTCAAAATAATTTTATTTTATCTTTAATAAATAAATTTTTTAAACCACTACCAAGCGGTTATTATATAGATGAAAAATTATGTATTTACAAGTGGAATAACTATAATTCAGAGTTCAAAATAGAATATAGAAATGGTTTAATGCCGGGAGCTCCTGAAATTTCTGATTATGATATAAGAGATAAATGTGTTATAAGAACTGATTATGACGGTAAAATTTAACAAGCTGTCAGAATAAACCATTTTGAACGACATATACAGCTAATTGTACTTTATTATGAACATTTAATTTTTGATATAAATGTTCTAAATAAGCTTTAACAGTATGTTGAGATATATTTAGTTTTTCAGCAATCTGAGTATTGGATAAACCTTGTACAGTATATTCCAAAACTTGTTTTTCTCTATTAGAAAACTTGGCAACTTCATCTTGTGTCATAAATAAATTATAACACATATTTAAAATAATTTAATATATTTTCCATTTTATTTTACATATCTTAAGAAAATTTGTTGTCTTGTCTGCATAAGTTCTTCTACAATAAGCCAATTACCATTTGATTGTTTTTGGATAATCATATATGTTTTTAGCTTGTCATTATCACCGATTGGCTGCCTTACAGAAGATATCTTAAACTTATTGTCATTAATTTTTTGAACTTTTACATTTGAATACGAATTTTTATATCCTCTTAATTTTGCACCTGCTTGTCCTATTTTTAACTGTTTAACGTATGTTGCACTATTTGTAATTGCATCAGCAGTAGTCCCGTCAGGCTTAATAACTTGACGAATTATTTTTGCATTAGGAGCATAAAGCTTTGTAACATCATCTGAATAATTATTTGCTAATTTTACATAATTTTTAAAAAATGTAAGTGCATCTGCTTCTGTTGCCGCATAAATTACAGAGCAAAAAGACATTAAAATTCCTATAGTTAATAATATTTTTTTCATAAATTTAACCTTTCTAACTATGTAACGAAATTCAAAACAAAAATGTTCATATTTTATAAATTAGGTAAGTCACCTTTTACTTCAGCAATTTCATCACATTCTAAATGAAATACTTTATGTAAACTTTCTACTGCTTTTTTTGAATCGTTTTCGTCTACAATACAGCTAATTTTAATTTCACTGGTTGAAATCATTTTAATGTTTATATTATTATCAGCTAGTGTTTTAAACATTGTTGCCGCAATACCCGGTCTGTCAATCATACCTGCACCTACAATTGATACTTTTGCAATTTTATCATCTACATAAACATTACTGAATTCCAGTTGTGACTTAACCTTGTCTAATATATTCAAGGTTTGCTCTAAATCACCTTTATCAATTGTAAATGCAATATCATTAGTGTTAAGTTCTTTTCTCGCATAGGATTGTATAATCATATCAACGGAAATATTAGCAATTGCCAGCCCATTAAATAGAATTGCTGCCGTTCCGGGATTATCTTTAACGTCACAAACTACAATTCTTAATTGAGATGTATCTGATGCAACACCTGTCACTGGTTTATGTAATTCCATTTGTTCTACTCCTAATATTAAAGTTCCTAAATTGTCTAATTTAAATGTACTTCGCACTCTTACCGGCACATTATACTGTTTTGCAGTCTCTACAGCTCTTGGATGAAGTACATTTGCACCGACTCTTGCAAGCTCAAGCATTTCACCGTATGATATTTCATCCAGTCTCGAAGCATTTGGTACGATGCGCGGGTCAGTTGTATAAACACCTTCGACATCAGTATAAATATCACATCTTTTTGCGTTTAGCGCTCCTGCAAGTGCTACCGCTGAAGTATCAGAGCCGCCCCTGCCAAGTGTAGTAATCTCCATATCTTCAGTTACACCTTGGAAACCTGCAACAACTACAACCTCACCTTTATTTAAGTGACTTTTAATTTTTTCAGTTTCAATATTAATTATTCTTGCTTTTGAATGAACTTTTTCAGTCATTATACCTACTTGAATAGCATTCATACTAACTGCCGGACAGCCTTGTGCTTGTAATGCCATTGCAAGCAGCGCAATTGAAACACCTTCACCAGTTGATAAAAGCATATCCATTTCTCTTGATGATGGTTTATCAGATATTTCATGAGCCATTTTGACCAGATAATCAGTTGTATGTCCCATCGCTGAAACTACTACAACAATATCATGCCCTAACTTTTTTTCTCTAATTATAGCTTTAGCAACATTTTTTATTTTGTCAGTATCGGCAACAGAAGTTCCTCCGAATTTCTGTACTATTATATCTTTCATAAATTTATACCCATAAGTCTCTATAAAGTATTATATACATAACACTATAGTTTGACAATAACAATTAATACTAGCCCTTTTCTGTGATTAAATTATCACAAATATTTGTCTGTGGTACATAATCATACTCAGCTACTGATATATTATCTATAATTTTTGAACGTTTTTTTCTAAAAAGCATGTCAATAAATGCTTCAAGTCTGGTAATGAAACCGGCTTCTCCTGTTTGTTCATCAATAGTCAGTACAAGCAGAGGTTTAGAGCATTCCTTAGCTTTTCTTGTAATTCTATCTACCATAAGCGAGTCCGGGCCGCAACCAAATGCATTAATTGATATAATTCCGTCTATTTTATTATCTTTTAAATAATTTCCGGCTGCACCAATCATTTCATGCTCATTAGCCCAGTATTTTTTTTGTCCCATTGAAGCGATACCTTCATCTAACTGCTCATCAGTTAATTGGAGTGCTGTATAAACTTTAACATCCATTTTTTCAAGTTTATCAAAAATTTTCATTGTAGCGCGTTCATCATACATATTATAGCCATGAGAAATTAATGCTACATTTATAGGAGAAGATTTTGTTTTATCTTGTTCCTCTATAAATATTTTTCCACTAAGCGCATAATGCATGGATTTTTTATAGTCCATACCGGAACGCATCATAACAAGAAAATTATTATATACTCTCCACCCTTGCTTTGAAGCTTTTTTTATCTTTGAAAAATCAGTAATTCCAAACGGCTTTACAGATTCAGTTAAAAAGTGATATAATCCTTGATTTTTTGCAGACTTATCTAAAGTCGGTTCAATTATATTAATATCAGCTTTTATCACATTTCTGACTAAGTCAGGAAGTCCTCTGATTTTCGAGCAATTATAAATTTTGGGTGCAATTGACTGTAATGACGGAACAAATATATTTTTTACACCTTTATGAATTAAATTTAATATATGTCCCAAATATATTTTTATAGGAAGACAAGTCTCCGTAACTACTAGAGATGCACCTTCTGACATAGTTTGTTTTGTTGTTGGGTCTGATAAAATAATTTTTATACCTAATGCTGAGAAAAACCCATACCAAAACGGATAATTATTATAAAATGACATCCCTCGCGGAATACCTATTGTCATATCTTTTTCCATTTATTTATATACTCCGTTAAATACGTACATTTCTATAATACTCTAAATATCTTTTTTTGCAAAGATTAACAGAAAATTATAATAAAAAGAGATTGAATTTCTTCAATCTCATATATAAGTACATATCCCAATCAACAACAATTTAATTATTTAATTCTATATTAAGTTCAAAGCTATACTTGGTGACTGATTAGCAGTTGATAAAAGTGTTGCAGATGCCTGCTGCAATATTTGAGCTTGTATATACTTTGAAGATTCTTGAGCAACATCAGTATCTCTAATCGTAGATAACGATGATGTTAAGTTTTCTGACTGAACCGTCAAAGAATCCAGTGCAGACTGAACTTTATTTTGTGCAGCACCTAATTTTGTTACACGATTTGATATATTTGTAAGTCCTGCATCTATAATAGCAAGTTTTGATGCAATGTCAGTATTATCAATTCTTGTCCAAGAAGAAGCAAACGAATCAGCAGCAGCACCCACTAAAGCGGTTGCTCTTGCGCTTTGGAATAATGAAGACTCTAAATTTATTGCACTATTAGAATCTCCGCTTATACCAACTTGTAATCTTAAAGCCGGCGTACCATTCTTCATTAATTCAATGCCGTTGTACTCTGTATTTGCTGATATTCTGTCAATTTCTTCTAACCTTGCTTGTATTTCTTGCTTGATAGCAGCTAGAGAAGTTGTACCATAAGTAGCATTTGCAGCTTGCTCAGTTAAATCTCTGACTCTTTGTAAGTGCGAAGTTATAAGTGCATAGCTTTCTTCTGCAGTAGTCAATAAATCTAAACCCATTGAAGCATTTTCTGAAGCTACATCAATAGAACCAAGTAGTGTTTTCCAATTTGAAGCGATTGAAAATCCGGCGGCATTATCTTTAGAATGATTTATTTTATATCCGGTAGACATTCGTTCCAATGACACTGTTAACGCATTTGTTGCATTTGTCAAATTGCGCTGAGTTATCAATGACGATATATTTGTATTGATTGTGAGTGCCATAATTCCCTTCTTAAATGTCACTAACGGACAAATCCCTAATCAAAATTTATATGATTATATAAAAATCACATATCCTTATGTACATAGTATAGAATAACTAAATAAAAATTACACTAAATATTAATGAATTATTTACAAATGTTTACATATAAACAATAATTTGTTAAATTATTGCCTTTTATAATTAATCTTGCTAAAATACTATCTATGAGGGATTATGAGCCATATTATACAGAAGACGGTTCTATAGGACTGTACTCATTTGCTGAAAAAGACGTATTTCACTCAAAATACGGTGCCTTAACTGAAGCTTGGGAAAAATTTATATTACCGTCAAATATAAGTAATATTATCAATACAAAAGAAAGTATTAACATACTTGACGTATGTTATGGAATCGGATATAACACAAAAGCTCTAATGAGTTTTGTAATTGATAACAATAAAAATAAAATTTTGAAAAAAAATATTTTTCAAAAATTGCTTGTAAATATCAATAATATCGTTTCGATATGTAATAATAATCAGAAGAAAAACAAGAGAAGTTTATCACTATGTAACGATACGATATGTGATGATAATTTTCTATCTTTTTTCAATATAGATTGTTTAGAGATTAATGAAGAATTAATAAAATTATCACCTTTATTTAAAACAATTAAGACCCCCGGTGAAATTTATTCTCAAATTGTACCTGACATTTTTAATTGTTTTGACACTTATTATAAAATTAAAAATATATTTGAGAATTTACTTTCTATTTTTTATCCCAAAAATAAAAAAGATATACGAGATTTACTCGACTTAAAATTTAAAAATATGCACATTGAAAAAGAGTACAAAATTAACAATTTGGTTAATTATATAATTCTTAACAGACTTTATGAAAATTTCGGCAAAGAGTATTTCTCTGATAATATAAAAAAAATTATCAAAGAAAGATATACTTCACGTTTTTTTTCAAAATCTATGATTAAATATGCAAAGTTTAATCACTTTTGGGGGTATAATTCATCATCCGAATGGAATTTATCGACCTTTTTACATAATATATATTATAGCCTTCTATCGAAGCGTGATAAAAATATCGATTTTAAGGCTGCTGAAAGGCTATTTAACATGAGCTTTTACGTAAATGATGCTCGAAAGACTATATTAAAGTTAAACAAGTCTTATGACTGCATATTTTTAGATGCATTTGCTTACACCAAAGCACCGCAATTATGGTCAGTGGAATTTATATCAAAATTAGCAGAGCTATTGCAGCCAGCCGGACTTTTATTAACTTACTCTAACTCCGCTCAAGTGCGTAACACATTAATTGAAGCGGGCCTTCATGTAGGTAAAATTTATAATGAAAAATCAAATAAATTTATTGGCACAGTTGCTGCAAAGGATAAATCATTGATTGAATTTCCGTTAAATAATTATGAATATGGTCTATGCACAACAAAGGCAGGAATTCCTTATCACGATCCGAATCTTGCATTTTCAAATAAAGAGATTTTGGAGTTAAGAGAATATGAATACAGACATAGCAATCTGATGAGTTCATCAAAATATATGAAGCTACGTTCAATGAGGAGTGAAAATGATGAAGAAGTATGATGTATTAATTGTAGGCGGGGGTACATCCGGTTGCGCGTGTGCATATATTGCCGGTAAACTAGGGCTAAAAGTATTGCTTATTGAATCAAACAGTTATTTAGGCGGTTCAATGACTTCTTCATTAGTTATTCCAGCTATGAAAACTTCTGATAATGCAATAAATACTGAATTTTTTAATGCATTATACAAAGAACTAGAGAAAGAAGGTGGTGCCATTACCTATTCTGACGGAAATAAAGGTTGGTTTAATCCTGAATTGTTAAAAATAATTCTGGATAAAATGATGAAAGATGTTAATGTCGATGTTTTATTCGAGACAAATATAATAAAAATAAATAAAAAATTATTATCATATACCGTAACGATATGTAATAATAACTTATCAACTTGGAAAAGCGAGTTATCATCATGTATCGATTCGATTAATATTGTAGATGCAACCGGTGATGCAAAAATTTTTCAAAATTTTGAAAATATTTTTTCTGATAAAAATTTTAAAATTGAATTTTTAGAAAATGAAAATAAAACTCAACCTGTAAATTTAAGATTTATAATGTCGGGAGTCAACTCTAAAGAATTTTCAGACTGGCTGTTAAAGTTTGATAATAACAGAGATGTAAGCACGGCTTGTACAATAGATGGTTATGCATACTTCTCTACTGCTTATACTTGGGATACAAACACAAATTGGGCATTAAAGCCTCTATTTAAGCAAGGAATAGAAGAAGGTGTAATCACAGAAGAAGATTCAAACTACTTTCAGATATTTTCTATCGCCGGTACTCCTGATTCTGTTGGTTTTAATTGTCCAAGGATATTAAATTCAAATATAAGTCGGACAGAAGCTTATATAAAAGGCAGAGAGAGTATTTTAAGGCTGTCAAAGTTTTGTAAAAAATATTTAAAAGGATTCAAAAACGCATATATATCTAATATAGCTAATACGCTTGGTGTCAGAGTTTCTAATCGAGTAAAATGTAAATATGTATATACATCAGAGGATTTAAAATCCGGTAAGAAGTTTGATAATCCGGTCTTAGTATCAAATTATCCAATAGACGTACATTCAAATGCAAAAAATAACTCAAAGCTGGAAAAAGTTTATCAAGAATATCAATTGCCCTTAGAATCATTAATTGTCTCTGATAATTTATTTGTAATTGGAAGGTCTATTTCTGCTGATTTTGAAGCACAAGCCGCATTAAGAATTATTCCGTCTTGTTTTTCTATGGGTGAAGGATTAGCAAGATATTTAGCCAAAACAAAATAATTATAATTACTTTGTAAATTTTTTTAACAAAAATATATACTATGCCTTGTTATGGTCTCAAAAAAAAAGTATAATAGTGTTCAGATTACACTTAGTAGAAATTAGGGATTCTCATTTTGAAAATAGCTCCTCTTAATCAAGACCTATCGACAAACACGCAAAAAAAAGACAATAAGCCATCATTCAAGTCTCTTGGTATGTCTATTGTTGGCTTGACCGGAAGTGTAATGCAAGGAATAGAAAATAAAGGTTATTTTCTTTCATTCTTGATTCAAGACGGACTTGGCATGACTTTACCTAGAATCGGTACCGGACTGTACAGAGATAAAGAAACTACAGGTAAATACAATTATAAAGAAGCAGGTGAAGTTGCTCTCAGAGAAGGATTAACGGGGCCAATTTTGGTTGGTGCAGCTCCTATATCATTATTTTTTGCTACTAAGTATTGTAAATCTTTCAACACAAATTCAAGACTTATTAAAATACTGGGGGATAATTTTAAAGAATTAATTAAAAATCCTAATTTAGACAAAAGCGTAAAAAATAATAAATATCTATTACAGAAAGAATTCCAAAGACTTAATATAGAAAAGTTCTACAAACAAACTATTCCTGAAGATAAAAACCCTGATGAAACAATAAACTACATATTAAAACAAATGGAAGGATTTAATTCCAAAGATAAGAAACTAAGTGAAGAATCCTATAAAAACATCTTGAATAAACTAAACGATAAACTTATCGAAAACTCTCAAAACCTTGATGAGCTGTGTCGTTTAAGTGCAAAATATCAAGGTGGCATTAAAACCTTTGCTGCCGGTGACGTTATAAAAGCAATTCGTGATTATTCGGAAGATGCAATAATTAATAATGCTAATTTTCATACAGTTGGTGAAAAAGAAGCTGAAAATATCAAAAACAGACTTGCGGCTAAAAGATTCCTATTTAATTATGGTACTGTAGCAGGAACTCTTGCCGGTTTATATCAGCTTCCTAAAATTTATGCATACAATAAAGTTGCACCGGGAGCTTCGAATTTTCTAGAACAAGCAAATAATTCTAATGATAAAGTTAATGTAAAAGATTCAAAGCCAGAAAAACCTGCTTTTAAAGGAAAAAATCCAAATACTGACGGATGGTTGGCAAAACTAGGCAAATTTATCTTAAAGAAAATGCCTGAACCTGTTCAAAAAGAGTTTGAATATAACGGTTACAATTTTACGCCTACTATGATGGTTTGTTTATCACTGTTTGGCTTGCTATTGCCTAGAAACATAAAGGCATATAATCGTGCCGTTGTAGACGAAAACGGGAAACGCGATTTAACTGAGATACAAGAAAACCTAATTCGTGATTCAATTTCATCCTTGGCTGTTGTATACACAGTACCAATTCTTACAAAATGTTTCGTAAATTCTTATGAAAACAAAGAAGGTTTTATATTAACGAATCGTGCTTCAATGGAAAAAACTCCTTGGAAAAAGTTCATTGATGTAATAAATCCATACAGTGATTTGCATGTATTAACAAATACAGAATTGGAAGCATTATATGGCAATATTGATTCTAAAGAAAAAATGCTTAATTTTGCGAACTTTATAAAAAATAAAGATGGTGATTTAGAAAAAATAATTTCACGTTCAGAAAATTCAAATATAATATTTAACAATCAATCATTTATGGATTCAATAAAAGGACTATCCAGAAAAGAAAAGAATGCTAAGTTTATTTCATTATTTGAAAATATGAAAGATAGTGAAGAAACAAATAAATTAATAACAAAATTAATGAAAGGTTCCGGAGGAGTTAAAAATAATAAAATTTCAAAAATTGCAAGGGGATTGAACTCAGTTCCGGGATTTATAGTAACATGTTTAATATCACCAATAATTCTGGGAGTATTTATTCCTATGCTTACATATTCCAGAACAAGAAAAGCACATGCAAAAATGTTACAAGAAAAACAGCAAAATTCAAAAAATATCACAGTTGCGTAGTTAGTTATATTTAATTTGTTTTAGTACGACATTTACAGCATCAGGACTTAATCCTACAATATTTTCAAAACTGCCTTCATATTTATCCAAATATCCTTCCGGTAGTTCTTGTATTCCATAACTTCCAGCCTTGTCGAGCGGATTATATGTGTCAATATAATAATGAATCATGTCATCTGTCCAGTTTGTAAAGCGCACATAGCTTGTAGTAGATACCGTTGCAGCACAATTTAAATGTTTGTTTATACCACAAGTCGATGTAACAACTGAATGTGTACAGCCTGATAGCTGTTTAAGCATATCAAAGGCAGCATCTTTTGTATGCGGTTTACCTAATATTTTGTTATGTAAAACAACAACCGTATCCGCAGCAAGTATTACAGAATGTTCATTAACTCTTCTGAATACGTCCAAACACTTTTGAGTTGCTAAATCCTCAATTTTTTCGTAAGAAAAAATATCATCTTTTAGCTTTTCATCATAATTAGACGGAATTATATTAAATTCTAATCCCATATCTGATAAAATTTTTTTTCTTCGTGGAGAATTTGAGGCAAGTATTAATTTTAATGTATCCTTTTTATCTGATTTTGTATCTTGTATTTTCAAAATTTTCTAACCCTTTTTTTGTAAATCCGCGTATTGAAAAACTATTTTTTGCAATTATATCAATATTATCATAGTTTTCTATTGCTATTTTTATATAATTATAAGCATCATTTAACACTTTTTTCCAAGACTTAAATAATGATTTATTAATAGGAAATACTTCACCTGTAGAACTATTCATGTGTACAATATTTTTGCCCATTTGTATAGCACAATCCGGACTTTTACATCGTATTATTTTATCAGTAGGTCGGTATAAATATCTGCAATCACTAAAAACAGCTTTATCGTACTGAATGTTAACAGAACTTAATATATTTGATGTAAATGTGGTTCCGGCTGAATTTTCATTGTATTTAGTGTCATGATTCATTCGATACAATAGCTTTTGCAAGTTATTTTTTGCACTTTCCGGCATTAACATATTTTTACCGTAAAAATTATGTTGTTGGATATTATTTATGTTCATACACACTCCTAGTAGCCATTTTTAATAAATTCTCTGTTTCTGAATTTTGCTCCGAATGACTTAGCAATTTTTTCACACTTTTCAATATTAATCTTATGGATGTTATCAAACCCTGAAACAACACTCATTGAAACTTGCATACCGGCATCTTTGCAAGCTTTTGTAAAATTTAACATTGCTTCATATCCATTATTAATTGATGGTTTACATATTTCATCATAAAGTATTGAATTATCCGCATTTAAACTAATTGATACACTATCAATTAATTCTTTAAATTCTTCCGCAACATTATAGTCATATATAGCATTCGCGTGACCGTTAGTGTTCACTCTTATTTTTATATTCGGATAATTTTTTCTTAAATATTCACAGAAAGATTTCATCATATCTTTTTTTAAAAACGGTTCACCATACCCGCAAAAAACTACTTCTTTAGCAGACTTCTCAAACTGCTTAAACTGTACAATTATGTCATCTAATGTATAATTATCGTCATGCCACATTTCTCTTCCGCAAACGTCATCTTTTTGGTCTCTAAGGCAAAATATACACTTATTAGTGCAGGCATTTGTTAAATTTATATATACTGTCTTAGGCTCAGATTCATTATTTATAGAATACACTAATGTATACATTTTTGTTTTCTCCATACCAAAATTATATAACAAAATACGGCATAATTGCCGTATTTTGTTAATAAAATTTAACTTTTAGTATTATAACTCTGATGTACAATGCGGACATTTTTTTGCATTAATAGGAATAGAAGTACAGCAGTATGGGCATTCTTTTTCAGTTGCGGCAACTTCTGCTGCTTCTTCTTTACAAGCTTTTTCTTTTACTGTATTAACTGCTTTAACGATTGCAAATATTGCACAAGCTACAATTAAGAAACTTATAACTGTGTTAATAAATAAACCGTAATTAATTGTTACAGCACCTGCCGCAGCTGCTGCATCAAGTGAGTCATACTTTTCGCCTAAAGGGAAAAGAGTTACATATAGATTAGAAAAATCTACTTTTCCTAAAACAAATCCAATTGGCGGCATAATGATATCTTTTACCAATGAATCAACAATCTTACCAAATGCAGCACCAATAATGATACCAACTGCCATGTCCATTACATTTCCGCGTAAAATAAAATCTCTTAATTCCTTTGCTAAATTTTTAAACATATTTCACTCCTTTTCTTTTCTTTATAATAACAAAAAAATATATTACGTTTTATTGCATTATTCTAAATTTTAAAAACTCGTCTTTACAAAACTTAACAAAACGCATTTAAAAAGGCAATTTTTGGAAAGATAAATACTTTATATATATGTAAGAGATATTTAAATAGAGAGAGTTAACAAAATGACAGAATTATATTCAGCAATCGAAAGAAATAAAAAACCGGCAGGAGCTTTAGAAATCCCTTCAGATTTCCAATTCTACTAT
>CADBPN010000025.1 GCA_902796585.1 uncultured bacterium | reverse complement strand
CATCCTCCATAATCAGGGAGGTCGCAGACGCTAGCGGCGGTTAGTAGTAGGTTGGGTGAAACCCAACAAAAACTGAAATGTAGCAGGCTGGGTGAAACCCAACAATAACAAGTGACAAAAAATTTTTTAGAGGTAGTAGGTTGGTGAAACCCAACAAAAACTGAAATGTAGCAGGCTGGGTAAAACCCAACAAAAACAAGTGACAAAAAAATTTTTTAGAGTTTTTATTATAAACAGTTATGAAAATAAATAAGTTACTTATTAATACAGAAGAAAATTATAAACCGAATCTAAGATTACCGATGAAGAAAGTAAAACAAGAAAGCGGTAATCAAATAAGTTTTACTTCAAAGTTTCCGTTGTTGTCTTCATTTAGAAATCCTGTTGTTTCAGATGCAAATATATCAAGACTCGGGAATCTTATAGATATAATATTAAAGAAATCTTCTGTTACGCAAAAAGAAGAGGAAGCCGTAAGAAATCTTATTCAAACAGAATTGTATAATCTAAGAAGGAAAGACAGATTACTTGGAGAAGGTTTTCATGAATCAGTATACAGGATTGATGATAATTATGCGGTAAAAATGCACCCTAAAGAGTATGCATCATCTATAATTGATAAAAATGACTCTTTTCACATTCTTAAAGATGAGTACAGTGAGCTTAAACGGTATTACGGCGGTGTTTTGGCAAGATTCGGAGGGTTTTATGTATTAAGGAATTTAGGAAAGCATATTCCGGCGGGAGTTCCTCAAAGTATAAAAGAAAGTAAAAGTGTGGATTATTACCGAAAAGAATATTTACCGACATTTGCTCAAGTTCCGCAGGAAAGTTATAATGCTCTTTTGGAAGATTGTGCAATATTAAATAGAAGGTGTGATGAAGGTATAGATTTTTATTGCAGGGTTTTTGATTTTGTTAATTCAAATAATATAGTTCTTAAAGATAATAATTTATATTGGGTAGATAATATCAGCTCAAGTGCCTCTGAAAAAAACTCAACTATGAACATACTTAATATGATGCTGAATAAATATAAACTTGACGGATTTAGTGCTATTTTTAACGGATACGGTGAATCTTTGAATTATGCAAAAACAATTTTTGATAAGGTTATAATTGCGGGAGCTGCAGTAAAATTACCTTTTAGAGGTTGTGTGGACAGATTTTCCGATAAAAATATAAAAAACATATTATTAAATTTAAAGATTAAGGAAGATCCGGGTGTATTTGTTGAAAAAATCGAAGGGATTAATAAAATATCAGATTCTCAATTTCGTATATCTAAGATGAAAGAATATCTGAGTTCACTATAATCTCATTTAAAAGTGAGCCGGTGAGCAGGTCGATTTTTGAATGTAAAGGGAATTTGTAAAAAGGGTAATAAGGGAGGACGTTATAAAAATTTTTTAATCTTTAAAGAATTTATAACAGCAGATTACCCAGTTTACTTATTCCTTTGTTCATTTTAAAAACAGTCTTGTATTTTCATTTTGATAAATCACCCGCTCACGTTTTCACTTATTAATTTAGCAATTAAGGCAGTTCCAGTCTTTTGTTTCAAAAAATCTGTCTAATTGCTCGGAGGTTATGTTTAAAATATTTCCAATGAAATTAATCGCCGGATGGTTTCTGTAAAATTCCAATGCTTCATCAAAACGGTTAAGGTATAACAATCTCTCGGTTTCATTTAATGTCTCAGCTTGTTCAATAATTGCACGAATTTGAGTTTTTGTAATTCCTTTGGCAAGAATAAGAGCTTCAAACATATCCGCACGTGTCATGTGTAAACCTGCAATCCGTTCAGACTCTTTCTGTTTTATTTCTTCCTGTTCTTCTTCTGTGGTTTTTCCCCAAGCTTGCAGCTCGGTTTCAGTTTCTTTTATCTCATAACCAAGTTGATGGTTATTATGGACAATAAAGTCCATTCTTTGTTTTTCTGTATAAGGTTTGTTTAATATTGCTTTAATTTCCATATTTTATACCTGTCTTTCTAGTTGGTAGGTTTTCTTTAAGTCCGGCAGACCGTGTAACTTCGTTACACCCGCTGCCGCAGGTCACGGCATTTATTACTACCAACTTGCTTTTGTTTACTTTTAGCCGTTCCCTGAGTCTACGTGTGTAGCACTTGTCCTTTCGTGTATGATTTTATTGCTTTATAAACATCTACATCTTTATAGAAGTCGTAGTCATCAGGTATACCATTTATAACAATTCTTTTGTTATACCCAACAGTAAGACTTTGACACCCACCTTGCGAAAAGCCTCCGTCATCGTTACTAGCGGTGAACCTTATATATCTGTAATTGTTTGGTGTAGTAATGGTTAAAGGATTTGTGTATACTGTACCCCTACCACCATAAGAAGATGCTATTGTAATCCACGTTGAATTATCTTCACTACACTGAACATTGCTCATAACAAGTGATGGATAATTGCCACCCGATACAATACCTGTAAACCCTATTGATGTAATACCCTTAGAAGTTTCTCCCATATCAAATGTTACTGTGTTACCTCTGCTTATAGTGTGAGTTGTTCTTTGTGTTAAATAATAATATCCTGCATTATTAATAATTTTTACACCATCTATACCCTCTGTGGCTTCTGTTTGAGAATAGAATATAGGAGAAAAAGCAGTTTCCCAATCGTATTTATAATACTTTCTAACATTTTCTTTGACTATTTTATAAACCGGTACATCTTTGTAAAAGTCATAATCGGATTCTGTACTTTCCTCTACAAATGTACCATGCCAAACATCCTCATTATT
>CADBPN010000024.1 GCA_902796585.1 uncultured bacterium | reverse complement strand
GCCGTTACCATAATTTATAGTAATTTTTTTCCCTGACATAATTTTGAGCCAATCTTGATAAAGCTCCTTATTACCTATTTCTTCCAAATCTTTTGAAACAATTTTATCCGGATATTCCAGTTTAAGAGTCGAATAATAGTCCCTGAAAAAGGTTTCAAAATACTCATTTTTATCAATATTATCTACAAAATAAGTAAAGTCTTTTTTATCAATAAGTCTGCCTTCACGAATCATCATTATTACAATACCTAAAATGCCATCTTCATAAAGTACTGCAATAATGTCTTCGTTTAGTTTTGTATTTTCGTAAACGACTTTTTGACGTTCAAGAGTTTTTAATAAATCATTATAACTGTCACGCATCTTTGCAGCTTTTTCAAACTGCTCTGATTCAGCGTATTTTGTCATCTGATTTTTAATTTCTTTCAATAGCTCCGTTTGTTTTCCGCTTAAAAACAGTTCAACTTGCTTAATAAGTTTTTGATATTCTTCCGGAGTTACCTTTCCTTGACAAGGAGCAAGACATTTTCCTATATGATAATAAAGACAAGGTCTATTTGAAAATTTTGGAGTTTTGCACTGTTTTAAAGGAAAGAGTTTTTTTAAAAAGTCCAATGTTGCATACATTGCACCGACATCGGTATATGGCCCGTAAAAACGTCCTTTATCCGGGTTAAGATTTTTCTTTCTGACAACTTGAATTCTTGGAAAATCTTCATCTGTAATCAAAAAATAAGGATATTTTTTGTCATCTTTTAACAAAATATTGTATTTGGGTTTATGTTTTTTGATTAAATGAGATTCTAAAATGAGAGCTTCTACTTCAGAATCAGTTATTATGTATTCCATTCTCTCTATTTGAGAGACAAGCACAGTAACTTTTACGCTATCATGCTGTTTGTGAAAATAACTGTACACCCTGCGTTTTAAGTTTTTAGCTTTTCCTACGTAAATAATTTCGTTATCTTTATTGTAATAAATATAACATCCGGGTTGAGTAGGAACTAATTTTATTGTCTCTGATAATTGCTCATTCATTAATTATGATTATACTATATTCAAAATTTTTATAAAAATTTTTAATCTATATATGCATCATCTAATAATTTAATTCTGAATGCACTTCCTGCCGGAATAGAAACATGCCCTCCCTTGTTAAAAAAGGCACAAATCGGAGAGGTTAAAGTATTCAAACCTAAACATAGTGTTCCGTACAAGAACGGAAAGGGAGTAAGCAGAATTGTTGAACCGTCACCGCCGAGATTAACGGTTAATGTTAACATTCTGTTAAATATTGATCTTCCCCAGTTACCCTTTTTCCAAACCGTTTTTAAATATGTTCTCTGACCTTTTATATCATTAAAAAATATGTTTTTACCGTTTGCTCTGGTTACATACGCGTTAATCGAAACTGTTTCACCTTTATAGGACATGCTTCTTATCCTTATTACAACAAGTCCTCCGTTACATGTTATTTGAGGTTGATGTGATTCAAGAATTTCACCGGTAAAAACAGTATTTGCGGGAATTGTAAACTTTTTATTATTTATACCGGTTTTAGAAGTAAATTTTACGGTAGTACCTGCTTTTTGCCAATCGGAAATTTTAGAAGAATTTACAACATTAACAGAAGTTCCTTTAGGTATTTTAATATTACCGGCGGAAATTGTTTTTACGGGAGGTGATGTAAAAGAAGAATTTGTTTTAGGCCTGTTTACACTTACATTATTCAGTGAAGAAGTTGTATTTTTTGTATTAATTTTTTTTTCATTTTTTAACTTATCCGGCAATGGCGGCAAAGAATCAAGTTCTTCTGTATTAGTATCTTTAACAAGTTTAGAAGAGTTATAACTTTTCCTAATATCATCGTCTATTGTTTCATCTAGGTCAAATGCAAATACTTGACCTATTGATAAACTCAACAGTATAAATGCCGCTAAACAGAATCTTTTCATAAAACCTCTTTACTATACTTTAAAGCAGATTCAAAGATTTGTAATGGTTTATATAGTTGATTACCAATTTTCTGAACCGTACGGTTTATATTTTTCAATAAATTTTTTATGAGAATTTATAATTTTTTGATATTGATTTTGTTCTGATTTACCGGAAGTATTTATTAATGCTTCGTAATGAATGATTTCTTCCTTTAATTTTCTGATTTTTTGTTTTACATGCTCTAAGGACATAAATACATCACCCTCAAACCCGCAATTTCGAGGAATATAAGCAAAAGGAGATGAGGGATAATTTTTACAGATTTCCGGTTTATTTAAATTAGAACATGAATTATTTTCTAAAAACTTACATTTACAAAAAGATATATCATCCTCGGTTTTAATTATTTCCAGCATTGATAAAAAATTTTCATCAAGATGCTGTATCCCGTCAAAAAATAATATTTTTCGCTTCAAATCAATCTTTATATTTCTACAACAATTCCCGCATTTTAGACAATAATCTTTTTCCATACTTTCAATTATATACATTTAATAAAGGATTGGCAAAGGGCAATAATAAAGATAAAATATAATATTATATAAGTACACTTAAGTATAGGAGAATGTTTATGAAAAAAATATTATTATCAGCAGTTCTTTTGATGTTCGCATCAATTCCGGTTATGGCAGACGGAAACGCATTCACACCGTTAAATTTTAATGATACTACTTATAACGGTTCCGGTAACACAACTCTAAGAACAACTTCAAATGCAGCTGCAGATGCTGCTGCTGAAGAAGCCACCGGTAACGGAAATATCCAAAACGCTATTCAGCAACTTGACAATGCTCAAATTGATATAAGAAACGAGCTGTTAAATTACAAAACCAAATACGCTGATGTTGATGCGCAATACAAACTTATCAAATCTGAAAGAGCTTCTTTGAAGAAACAAGTTAGATCTGTTGAAAAAAGAATCAAAGAAATAGATAGAGCTAAAGAAAAAATCAGAAAAAACATGCTCTAAACAAATATCAAATTTAAAAGTTTGTGAAAAGCCTCAAAAATTTGTCAATTTTTGAGGCTTTTCGTACGCGACCTTTCAGTGTTTATACTTTTTTATTTTCACTGTCCGCTTCCTGATGGCAATTTTGATTCTTCAGGGTTCTGCAAACATACTCCGAATTGACAGCCCGAATTATAGTTTAAGTCATTATTAGGACCGCGCATTTGATTTATCGGATCTTCTCTTTGTAATGGCTGTAGGTTTAAAGACGGTCTGTTTACATTTGTATTATTTAAAGTTTCACTATATATTGGACGAACCTGCTCTCTAAAACTCGGCAGCGCACAAACACTTTCTCCTGAGTCTATTGGACAAGCCGCAAATACCGGAGAAATAGAGCTTAATAACAACATAAGTAATAGTTTTCTCATTTTCACCTCCTTCCGGCACACTAATGACTAATAAAATAATAAAATTATTTATTAAAATTTCATTGGCAATAGTGCTTAAGTCATTATGATAATACTGAGTATAAATAAATTAGTTTGCGGAAAAAGTTGAATTTTTCTTCAAAATTAAATATTAAAAATATTTTACAATCATGCCATGACTTATTTTGTGTGGTAACATGGTTTTTATAACGTAGAGGTGAGGGGAAGATGAATTATCATAATATTACAAAAGATGACATGCTTAATGGTGACGGATTAAGAACTGTATTATGGGTATCAGGCTGCACGCATCATTGCCATAATTGTCAAAACCCGATTACATGGGATGTTACAGGCGGTATACCGTTTGATGAAGCAGCAGAAAAAGAACTATTTGATGATTTGTCAAAACCGTATATTGAAGGTATAACTTTCTCCGGCGGTGACCCTTTGCACCCGTTCAACAGAGAAGAAGTTTTTAGATTGATAAAGAAAATAAGAACAGAACTTCCAAATAAAAACATTTGGCTGTACACAGGTTTTTTGTGGGAAGAAATAAAGGATATTCCGGAAATTGCTGATATTGATGTTATTGCGGAAGGTAAATTTGT
>CADBPN010000023.1 GCA_902796585.1 uncultured bacterium | reverse complement strand
GCCGGTCCTATTCCGTAGATATAGGTAAGAGCGATTTCTAATCTTTTGTTACGAGGTAAGTCTACCCCTACTAATCTTGCCATGTTGTTTCGTCCTTTATTTTTTCTACTACTAAATATTTGTTTGAAATGATTAAGTGATTGAGTGAGCAAGTGATTAAGTGAGTATAAAATTTTGCCCTGATTGAACCTGTTTTGCATTGGTGATTTTATATTCACTTAATCACTCAATCACCGGTTCACTTGATCACTTGTTTATCCTTGTCTTTGTTTGTGTTTTGGGTTTTCACAAATTACGGCAACTCTGCCTTTTCTTTTGATAACCTTGCACTTGTCGCACATTGGTTTTACCGAACTTCTTGTTTTCATTTTTCTTTTCCTTTTCTTTATTACTATTTATATTTTATGTTATTTTAATCTGAAGGTTATTCTGCCCTTTGTTAAATCGTAAGGTGTCATTTCTACTTTTACTCTGTCACCGGGAAGAATTCTAATAAAATTTTTGCGAATTTTTCCTGATATATGAGCTAAAATTTCGTGACCGTTCTCCAATTCTACTCTGAACATAGCATTTGGCATCGATTCCAAAATCTTACCTTCAATTTCAATTACGTCTTTTGCCATTGTTTTCCTCTATTTCGGCTTTCAATATAATGACATTATTCGTCATTATATATAATAATATTTGCTAAAAATCTGAATGCAAGTATTAATAATAAAAAGAGAGACTTTTGTTAAAAATATTAAGAGAGTGTTTTTATTATAAATAGTAACATAATTATTTTTTGTATTTTATGGCTAAATACAAATTTAAAAGCGATATTCAGTTATTAATAAATTATATTAAAAAGTTCTTTATGTTATAAAAGATTAAAAAAACATACTATAGTTATTAAAAGTAAGTCCGGAAAAATTTTTCCGGACTTGTTTAATAGGGTAAGTGTACTTATATTTTTGATTAGTTTATTCCGAGTTGATTTCTGTAAAAGCCTGATGATGCAATTTTTTGTTGTACTAAGTTGTTTCCGTTTGATGATGCTAAATATAAATCACCAAGTTTATTTAATCTTTTTGTTAATCTTGTGTCAGGATAATATGTTGAGTTATTTCTTAATCTTATCCAAGTAGCTGCTTCTTTTTGTGTTGCAATTGTTTCTTCTTCCAAATCTGCAACTCTTTTTGTGTGGCAGCTTTCATGTGCTATTAAGCAAGCAATTTGTTCTACCGGTGCGTCTTTATAGATAGAATTAATAACAATGATTCTTGTTCCGTAATTATTGTATGTACTTACCGCAAAAGCTTTACTGCTGTTGTATGTATAACTAGATAAGTCATTGAAAGATACTCTTACACCGTATCTTTGTAATCTTTTCAAAACATCAGTTTCTCCTGATTGTTCAAGAAGATTGATTGCTGAAATAATTTTTGCGTCCGAAGAGAAATCAGATGCTCTGTACGCAAATGCCTGGTTCAATGTTAATAAAACGAATGCTGCAAATAAAACTAAAACTTTTTTCATATCACTTACTCCTAATCAAACTTTGTTTCCCTTGATACTTGTGGTTACGGTTCGATTTGGAATTTCTTTAGGCATGAATAATACATTTGTAACAATTCTTAATATTTATAATAAATTACAAGCCAAAATGCTTATTATAAAGCATTTTTGGCTTGTATGAATTTTTGTAACAAATACAAATATTATTAGCTTTTTTTTACTATTATTTTACAAAACTTAACAATAGAAGAAAAATGAGGATTTACGTTAAATAATAGCCTTAATTAAATATAAATTTTTCCATTGCAGATACAAAACCGTCATTAAAAACTGTATCTGTAATATAGTCGGCATGTTTTTTTAATTCTTCCGTTGCATTTCCCATTGCAACTTTAATTCCGCCTGCTTCTAAGAGAGCTATATCATTATTCTGATCTCCGATGGTCAGAATTTCTTCATCTTTTAAATCCCAATATTTTTGTAAAAATTTCACTGCGCAATATTTTGAGGCATCTTTATTAGAAAATTCCAAAAAGTAAGGAGTAGATTTGACTATGTACAATTCTGGAAAGATGCTTGGTAATTCTTTTTCCAATCGGTTAATTTTATCCGGATTATTGTAATCAATTGCCAACAGTTTATTAACTTTTATTTTTTTTATATTATTAAAAGGTTTAACAACATAGCTTGTATGTAAATTATTTGAATATCTTTGAACTTCATAACAATCAGATTCTGAATACAAGATGTCATCGTTATACAAATTTAAATGTATATTTTCGGCATGCCCCCAATCAATGATTTTTTGTGCTTGCTCTTCTGTAAGGTATTTCTCGTATAATGTTTTGCCATTTTCTTTTACAAGTCCGCCCTGATATGATACAACGGGGGTATTCAAACATAAGTCTTGTGCAATTAATTCTGCAGCGGCGTTCATTCTTCCTGTCACAAGAACAACTTTAACTCCGCATGCCTGTAACTTGTTAATACATGCTTTCACTGGTTCTCTAAATTGTCCTTCCGGTATAAGTATTGTCCCGTCTATATCTGTAGCTACAAGTTTTATCATAAGCTAATTATATCAAAAATATAAAAAGAAAACTTAGTAAAATTTTTTCTACAATCCTCTGTTTGCAGGAAAAAAAAGCTTGCATTCTTTTTTGTACTTTGTATAATAATGTTTGTAGAGATAAGAAAGGAGTTTTATAATGAACAAAGAAGAATTAGTAGCAGAAATTTCAAAAAAATCTAAAGTTACTCAAAAAGAAGCTAATGAAGTATTATCAGCTTTAATCGAAACAGTACAAAAGACTGTTTCTAAAGGTAAAAAAGTAACTTTAGTTGGATTCGGAACTTGGGAACCTCGCAAGAGAGCTGCTAGAAATGGTAGAAACCCACAAACTGGTAAAGCTATCAAGATTCCTGCAAAGACAGTTCCTGTATTCTCTGCTGGT
>CADBPN010000022.1 GCA_902796585.1 uncultured bacterium | reverse complement strand
ACATAGTGCTTTTGAAATAGAAACAAACGGAAAGAAGATATTAATTGATCCGTTTTTAGTAGCAGTGTCTAATTATATTCCTCAAAATATAAGTGACATTTTTGTAACTCATGGGCACAGCGATCATTTAGGAAGTGCGATAGAAATTTCAAAGTCTTCTAATGCAAAAATAAATGCTATTTTTGAACTTGCAAATTATTGTTCAAGGAGGGGTGCAAAAATAAATGATTTGGGACTGGGTGCATGGAATGATTATTCTTGGGGAAGAGCAATTCTTGTTCCGGCATTTCATTCAAGTTCAACTCCGGATGGGACGTATGCGGGATGTGCTTGCGGTGTTATATTAGAGATAGAAGGCTGTACAATTTATCACGCAGGCGACACTTGTTTAAATTCAGAGATGAAAGTAATTGGTGAAATTTATCAGCCTGATATTGCAATGCTACCGATTGGCGGTAAATATACAATGGATATTGAACATGCTGTTATTGCAGCCCAATGGCTTGAAGCAACCGGAATAATTCCGATGCATTACAATACTTTTGATGCAATTAAGGTTGACATTGAAGATTTTGAACGTCAAATTCGAGAGCTGGGTAAAATTCCATGTATTATGAAAATCAATGATAATGAGAAAAATTGGAATTGGGAAGCTTTCCAAAGTCGTTAAAATGTATTTTGCTTAACAACTCTTAATCATTTGAAATTCACAAATTGTTAGGTTATGATTATAATTGGATAATAGTGCGCGGGGAGACATGGAAAATAATTATTTAGCACTTTTAGCTAATGATGTGAAGAAACTATGGAACGGACTTGATGGCGGTCAAAAACTTGGCATGCTCATGCTGATTGTTGTAACAATTATTGCGGCTACATTTTTCCTGTCAAAAGCCATGGAACCGGATTGGGTTGTATTATATTCTGATTTAAACGAGATTGACTCTGTCAGTATTGTCGAAGGCATGAAAAAGAACGGATACAAATATAAAGTGTCTGACGACCATAAGTCGATTCTTGTTCCTTCAAAAGTAAAAGATGAAATGAGAGTTTTTGTTGCAGAAAATGATTTGATTAAAAATCGTGAAGGCGGTTTTGAACTTTTAGACGATATGCAATTAGGCTCAACAGATTTTAAAAATAAACTAACAAAACAGAGAATTTTTCAAGGTGAGCTAACTCGTTCCATTGAGAAAATTCAAGGTATAAAATATGCAAGAGTTCAACTTGCAGAGCCGGAACGTTCTATTTTTGAAGACAGTGACGAGAAACCGACAGCATCGGTTGTTTTAATTCTTGAGCCGGGATACAGAATTAAAACTGCACAAGTTAAAGCAATTAAAAACTTGGTTGCGTATTCTGTTCCAAGATTGACACCAGAGCAAGTATTTATAACCGATCAAAACGGAAATACTCTTTCTGATGATACTTCAAAAAATTCTACAGATATGGAAAGCTTTAAGGCTAACCTGGAAAAAGATACAGCAAAAAAAGTTTCTAATGTTTTAGAAAAGATTGTAGGAAAAGGCAACGTTTCTGTTCAAGTTAATGCTGATATAGATTTTAATTCTGCAAAGGCAACAATTGAAAGTTATAAACCTCTTAATGATGAAAAAGGTACCGGTGTCATTACAAGTTCACAAACTGAGGTTGAAACATACGAAAATCCGAATAATTTGGCAAATAATAACGGGGTGAATTTAACACCGGCTGTTATTCAAAACAGAAACTTAAATTATTCAAAACAAAAAACTGCCATAAATTATAGCGTTACAAAAGAAGTAAAACAAGTAATTTATGCTCCAGGAAGCGTAAAAAGACTTTCTATCGCAGTTGCGGTAAACAAAGTTCTTACAGATGCAGAAAAAGATGAAATTAAAAATTTAGTACTTTCCGCTTCAGGAGTTGATTATTCTCGCGGAGATGTTATATCTGTTTCCGGATTACAATTTGAGGGTGCAACAATTGACAAAAAGCATCAAGACAACTTTGTTGAACAATATAAACAGGATCAAATACTTGAATTTGTTTCAACTTCCGTAATTCCTCTGATTGTAATATTAATTTTGGGTAGTTTTGCATTACTTGTTCTCAAAGGATTTATTTCTAAAATGCCGACTCCAAAAAAAGCTGAACCAAGACCGCACGAAAATATTCAAGAGGTTTATCAAGAGGAAATTGAAGAATCCGGCGGAGAAAATACACCGAAGATAGAAATAAATAAAAAAGAACTACGGTCTCAAAAAGATCAAAGTATAAATGAGTTAAATGAAGCAATAATGGCATCTCCTGAGGAAGCGGCAAAGTTGATAACTTCATTTATTAAAAACTAGAATGGGAATTTATTTTAGACAATGGGTATAGAAGAAATAAAAAAAGCAAAAGAAGAAGCCAAAAAGGTTATCACAAGACCGAGCCAGAAGGTTGCGGCTCTTTTGATTGCACTAGGGCCTTCTACCGCTTCAGAAATACTCAAAAATATTAAAGATGAAGATTTATTGGAACAAATTACACTCGATATTGCAAATTTAGGAAAAGTTTCCGACGAAGACTTAAATGACGTTTTAAACGAATTTAGAGGTGTTTTTCAAGCAAAAAACTACGTTGCTATTGGCGGTGTGAATTATGCAAAACAATTGTTATCACAAGCTTATGGTGATGGTGAAGCAGCAAAAATGCTTGAAAGAGTTAACTCAATGGTTAATTCTAACCCGTTTTATTTTTTAAACGAAGCTGATCCGTCTCAGCTTGCAAATACATTTGCGTCTGAAAATCCTCAGCTTTTAGCGCTTATTCTATCATATATAAGACCGGAACTCGCAGCGCAAGTACTGGCATTTTTACCACAAGATATACAAGCTGTTGTATCAATGAAAATTGCGGATATGACACCGACAAATCCGGAAATATTATCAACAATAGAAGATATTGTTGAAAGGAAATTTTCCGCACTCCTTGTTCAAGATTTTTCAAATGCAGGCGGTGTAGAAGCTTTAGCAAATATTTTAAACTGCTGTGACAGAGGAACAGAAAAGAATATCATGGAATGGCTTGATATAGAAAATCAAGAAATGGCACAAGAAGTTCGAGACTTGATGTTCGTATTTGAAGATATAATGATACTTGATGACAGAGCAATTCAAAGGTTGCTTAGAGAAGTTGATACAAAACAACTTGCTACAGCTCTTAAAGGTACGAAAGAAGAAATTAAAGATAAGATATTTAAAAATATGTCTGAACGTGCAAGACAAATGCTTAAAGATGATATGGAATATTTAGGTCCGGTAAGAGCAAAAGAAGTTCAGGAAGCGCAAACAGGTGTTGTTAATGCTATAAGAAATCTTGAAGCAACAGGTGAAATTACAATTACTCGTGCAAGTGTTGAGGACGAATTAATTGAGTAACGAAAATAACAGCGGCAGAATTAGAAGCGATAAAATTCAATTTGGCGAGAGTTATGTGCTGCCAATTGAACAATCTCGCGTTACAGTATCACAAGCAAAAGTTAAAAAGATGATGGAAGAAACAGATGTCAAAGCGCAGCAGATTATATCTGGTGCAGAGACAAAATCTAACGTCATTGTGCAAACTGCAAACACAGAAGCAACACGTATTATAGAAGCGGCAAAGAAAAAAGCCGAAGAAGAATATGAAACAATAAAACAACAAGCTTATGAAGAAGGTTTTGCTAAAGGTGAAGCCGATGGTTTAGCTAAATTTCAAGCGGATGCGCAAGAAGGTTTAAAAGCATTAGAAACATTAGCATCAAGTAATTTTGATATTAAAAAAAATATTATTGATTCAGCCTCCAGAGACATTGTCGATTTAATAGGTGTAATTACTGAAAAAGTGTGTCACCAGATGTTTGATACCAAAATTCTATATAACATTACATTAGATGCTATAAAACAGTTGAACGATAAGGAAAGCATTACAATAATTGTAAGCCCTAAATTAGTAGACCGAATTAATGAAATGGTACCGGATTTCCGCTCTGCAATACCAAATTTAAAATCATTAAAAATTCTTGAAGACAGCTCTATTTCTCCTGACGGAGTAATTGTGGAAACTCCGGAACTAAGAGTTGATTCCAGAATTTCTTCACAAATATCCGAAATTGCCCAAAAAATGTTGACCGGTGGTAATAATGGAATGGAATAAAGAAAAATATTTAGACATAATAAAACAAACTCAAACTATAAAAGAGGTTGGCAAAATTACCGAAATTATCGGTTTAACAATTGAATCAGACGGCCCGAAATCTTCTATAGGAGATTTGTGCTACATATATAACAATTACGGAGAGACTCCTACAATGGCAGAGGTTGTAGGGTTTAAACGCGACAAAATATTATTAATGCCTCTTGCGAATCCTGATGGTATTCAACCCGGAGCTTTTGTGGTAAACACAGGAGGGGCAATGAAGGTTGGAGTAGGCAATCAGCTTATCGGAAGGGTGTTAGACGGATTGGGAAATCCTATAGATACCCTCGGTGAAATCTCTTTTACCGAATATCGTTCTACAAGAGCTGATTCAATAAATCCGCTGAAAAGAAAAAGAATTTCTGAACCATTGTCGCTTGGAATAAAATCCATTGACGGATTTTCAACTGTTGGTAAAGGTCAGAGAATGGGGATTTTTGCCGGTTCAGGCGTAGGTAAAAGTACAACAATTGGTATGATGGCAAAAAATACTTCTGCAGATTTGAACGTAATTGCATTAATTGGAGAACGAGGAAGAGAAGTAAAAGAATTTATTGAAGAAATTTTAGGGCCGGAAGGCATGAAACGTTCAATTGTCATAGCGGCAACTTCCGAACAACCTTCTTTGGTAAAAATAAAAGCGGCTTTTGTTGCTACAACAATTGCGGAATACTTTAGAGACAAAGGCATGGATGTTCTTTTTATGCTTGATTCAGTAACACGTATTGCGATGGCTCAAAGAGAAGTCGGACTTGCAATCGGAGAGCCTCCGGCAACAAGAGGATACACTCCCTCTGTTTTTGCGATAATGCCAAAACTTATGGAACGAGCTGGTACGAATGAATTTGGTACAATTACAGGTTTGTATACAGTTCTTGTAGAAGGTGATGATTTTAATGAGCCGATTTCAGATACTGCGAGAAGTATTCTTGACGGTCACATTATGCTATCAAGAGATTTGGCACATAAAAATCACTATCCGGCAGTTGATGTTTTACAATCATTAAGTCGTGTAATGGGTGATGTAACAACAAAAGAACACAGGGTAGCAGCGGGGGCTTTGAGAAATTTGCTTGCCGTTCACAGAAAAAATGAAGACCTAATAAATATCGGAGCATACGTCAAAGGTTCTGATCCTCAATGCGATAAGGCTATTATGATGATGAATGATATTAATTCATTTTTATTACAATCAACAGATGATAAAATAGAATACGAAACAACAATAAATGAACTTATTCAACTTGGACAAACCGCAGGAGCCGGTTAAAATTTATTGAATATTATTTTTAACTACGTTTAATACGCTCAATCCGTTGAATTTAAATATCTCTTCAGTATTGTTTTTTAAACTTTCACCGGCAATTATAGTTCCTATAATAGCTTCAAGCTGCGCAACCGGCATCATGTTTGAAGGAAGTTCATCGAAATTATATTCAGTCTTTAGCATAGATTGCAAAAATTTACAGTCAGCTGATGAACGCTCTTTATAATTGGAATATAAATTTAGCCTTTGTCTTGCTAAATATACTTCGTATCTGTAAATAACACTGCCTTGTTCACTAAGATTTGATAATAAATCACTTCCTCTGTTAGAAAATCTTTGCATCCAATTACTTCTGTTCAAAAATAAATCTTCATCATTATGTATTAATTGGTATTGTTTTGAAAGTACTCTCCATTTACCTTCAAGCATTGTATTATCCCAGGGTAATGAAACACAAATAACAGAATTTTTTAGTGACGGATAATTGTCAAAAAAGAATTGAACATCGCTCATTGAAAAGAGTTTATCAAGATGAATTATCTTTCCCGATTCAACTTCTCTGACTGCAATACCGCTTTCTGTTGCAGAAGATGCCCCCAAAGATAAACCGACCAAATGAGTTATCATAATCCGAAATCCTCATCTTCCGGCATATTAGAATGGAGCTTTATTACTCTTTGCTTAACTTCCGGCATATCTTCCGCGTGTTCACGTTTTATATCTTTATCAATATTAGAATATAGTTCCATATTTTTATCTGATAATTTTTCTTTCTTTTGTTTGGCTATTCTTTCCCTGTTTTCTTGCAATAATTTTAAAGCCGCAGGTGAAATTGCATCGCCTTCTACTTTTTTAATAATATCTGCTCTTTGTTTTTGAATTGCTTCTTGCTGTGATTTTGATAACTCTGCAGCGCTTACTCTTCTTGTTTCATAACTGTTAACATAACTATTTTTTAGTATTAATATTTCGACTCTTCTGTTTGCAGGATCATTCGGAGAAATTGCTGTTTCAAGCGGTCTTGTATCTGCATAGCCTATTGCGGTAAAGAGGTGCGGGCTAAATTTAAATCTGGAAATAAGATATCTTACTACAGAAGATGCTCTTGCTGCTGATAATTCCCAGTTTGAAGGATATTTACCGCTTTTTATAGGCGAACTGTCTGTGTGTCCTTCAATTCTCATTGAATGAAGTACAAATTTTTTGCAAATTAAAACACCAACCTTATCCAAAAGTTTTTTAGAATGAGGACTTAGTTCGGCAGATGCGGAACTAAACAAATACTTATCATCAAAAGTTATCAATAAACCTTTATCCGTCATCTTTGATGAAATTCCGTCAAGTTCTCCTATTTCTGACAATTCCTTTATTTGCGTTTCTATTTCGTTAAATGACGCTTCTTCATATTTTGGACTTATATATTCAAGCATTAATGACGGAATAAAAGAGTTTGCTTGTTGCTGATCAAAAATACTTTGACTGCCGTCTAAGACCGATTGTTGACCTTCTAATAATGTATTTTGACTGAACGCATTTTTAAGAGATTCTTCAAGCTTTGCAAAATCAGAAGCATCAACCTGGGCAAGAGCATATAATACAACAAATGTTGCAAATAAAAGCGTAATAAAATCTCCATAGGAGACCAGCCATCTTTCTAAATTTTCATGCTCTTCAGGTATTTTTTTCTTAGCCATTTCCGTTTCCGTCATTTGGTGATTCAAGCAAGAATGAACGTAATTTCCTTTCTATAAGTACAGGGCTTTCGCCGGCTTGAATAGAAAGAACGCCTTCCATAATCATATTTTTATATAAAAATACATCTTGATATATAAATTTAATTCTTGTACCTAGCGGTATCATAACAAGGTTTGCAGCAAACAGACCGTAAATAGTTGCAACGAATGCAACTGCAATTCCGGCTCCAAGCTTAGAAGGATCTGACAAGTTTTGCATAACCTGAATTAAACCCATAACCGCACCTATAATACCTAATGTCGGAGAATATCCGCCGAATGATTCAAAGACTTTTGCCGCATTGTGTACTTCTTGTTCTAATTGTCCAACCTGATTTTCCATCATATCTCTTACTAACGTTGGGTCAGTACCATCGGCAACAGCTCCTAAACCTAAAGTTAAAAGGGAGTCAGAAGCATTATTAGCTTCTTTTTCTAATGCAATAATACCTTCTTTTCTGGCTTTTGTTGCAAATCCTCCGATTTCGGTTATAAGACCTTGGAAATCGGCTTTCGGTGGCATAAATACATCTTTCAAATATTTGAATGCTAACCCTAAAACTTTTGGCGGGAAACTTAATACAATTGCACCGGTTGTACCGCCAAGTACAATAAATGCCGCTGTTACTTGTAATAGTTGTCCGAGATTACCGCCTTCCATTGCTTGACCGGTAAGAATAAATCCTATACCGAGGAACACACCTACAACTGCAAATATATCCATTTAATTATCTCCGAAAAAAGTTTATACCTATACTATTCTAACTATATTTAACTATAATTTTCAGATATTGAAATCCTTTATTTAAACGATAATAACCGTTTTTGTTTAAAAACTTGATTTATAATTCTGTTTTTATTATGATTAATCATGCACCCGGCCGAAATATTAATGATAATTAATAAGGTCAGATGGATGCAGCGGGTTTCCTGCAAAATTTGCTTAGTTAATTTGCAGGTCAGGCAAATCGAGAACCAATAGGTTTGACTGAGAAGGATCCGGTTCACACGACAAATTTGAAAATTAAATATGGTTAACGGGATGTAGCAAGGACTCTCCGAGAAAGTTGACTAAATGTCAAGTTACGAGGAGGAGGGAATTGGTAGCGACGCTATCAAGCTGCGCCCGACAAATTTGAAAATTAAATATGGTTAACGGGATGTAGCGCAGCTTGGTAGCGCACTTCGCTTGGGACGAAGGGGTCGCACGTTCGAATCGTGTCATCCCGACCATTTAAAAAAGAACCTATCGAATGATAGGTTCTTTTTT
>CADBPN010000021.1 GCA_902796585.1 uncultured bacterium | reverse complement strand
GGGTTTTTAGCTGCACGAACAGCAGATTCCACCGCATCAGCAAGCATTAATATTGCAGTTTCTTTCATATTCGGTTTTGGGCCTGGGTATCTGAATTGTTCTTCATTTACATTTTCTGCCCCTTCTTCCTTAATTGCTTCGTTATAGAAATAGCTTACTAAACTTGTTCCATGGTGCTGCAATATGAAATTATGCATAATCTGAGGCAGCCCGTACTCTTTTGCGATTTCAATTCCGTCCTTCGGGTGAGCGGTAATAAGCATTTTGCTGAAACGCGGAGTACAGGAATTATGAGGATTATCTATTCCTATGAAAGATTGGTTCTCAACAAAGAATAATGGTCTCATAATTTTACCGATATCATGGTACATTGCACCGACTCTGGCTAAAATCGGATTTGCACCTATTGCTTCCGCTGCCGCTTCGCATAAATAAGAAACAGTTAAACTGTGGTTAAATGTTCCCGGAGCATCTTTCATAAACTTCTTTAACAAAGGCTGATTATTATCTGCAAGTTCTATTAATCCGTATGGAGTCAGAACTTTAAACATATTTTCTATAATAGGAAGAATCCCCAGTATAAATACACCGCTTAAAATAAAGCAGTTAAT
Organism: uncultured bacterium; assembly: GCA_902796585.1. Classification (GTDB taxonomy): domain Bacteria; phylum Cyanobacteriota; class Vampirovibrionia; order Gastranaerophilales; family Gastranaerophilaceae; genus CAG-196. The sequence continues at coordinate 6,122 of CADBPN010000021.1, read as the reverse complement.
GATAATATATGTTAAGTCTTGAATTATCAAAGAATCTTCAATATCCATCATAAACTTTTCAAGGAAATAGATTGCTCCGACTATGATTACGCCGGCAAGAGATATTTTTGCACTAACAATAAGTAAGTCAGAACGTTTAGAAAATTTTAACCTTGATATTGCAGTCATAACAACAGTATTCAACAGTAAGAATGCAACAATAACTTCAAGATTCCAATGCATTCCAATTGCTATCAGTGCAATTAATATTGTTGAAGTAAAAAATGCACTTCTCGGTGTTGTGAATATTGACATTAATATTGTATAAGCAGGAATAGGTATTATGTATGCCGAAAAACCTGTCGGTAATAATGCTGATAAAAATGTTAAGAACAGGGTGAATGAACCTATAATGGTCATATATTTAGCATTGTAATATTCTTTTTCAAAGTTCTTCTGGTATTGTAAAAATACAAATGTAAAGAACGCAACAAGTAAATAAATCCCTAATATACCGGCATAGTTAACCTCGAGAACATTATAACCTGCGGTTCTTAATGCATCTCGTTTTAGTTTTGTAACCGGCTCACCTTCAAATACAATTTTTTGTCCTTTTTTGAAGACTACTTCGTACGGTTTAACAGCATTTTGAGCATTCTTTTTTGCGATTTCAGTTGCAAACTCATCTACAACAAGATTCGGAGCGATTACTTGATTTAAAATCCCGATTACAAATGATGCCTGATAACGCGGAACACTATTCGGTATATTTTTTCTTATTATTGAATTAACATGGTTAGAATCAATATCATTCGCAGAAATTCCTGTATTTAACACTGATGACAATGTAATTTGAGCAAAATCAAAAATCTTTGTAAGCTCACTGTCACTGGTTTTTAGCAAAAAATCCGTCAATCCGTTTTTGGAAGATTCATCAAAAAGTATGTTTAATTCTTCCAATTTTACCTCATTTGGAACATCTTTTTCTCTAATTTTAAAAACAGATTTCTGAAGCATATTAAGATTAGAAATAATAAATTCATCATCTGCTTGTGTGAGAATTGGTTCAACATTTTGCGCAACTTCTTTTTTATGAAGTTCTGTTTTTTTTGTGTCAATAACTTTTATATCCTTTTGCGCAACAATATCTCTTTGGCTGATTCCGTTTTTAATAACTTTTTGAAAGAAATAATTTTGCGATGAGATTGTAACCGCCATTAAAAATGTGAACAATATAAAACAGACTGTATTTCTAAAACTTTTCGATGATATAAAATCAAGAAATTTATTCATAATACTCCTCTTTTGTATTTATAAATAGTTTATCATACAAATATTATATACTAAAATTTATATTATAAAATGCAGTTCTTTTTATGGTATAATACCTTACAATATTGGAGGCTTTTATATGTTTAGTACTGATATAATATACGAAGTTGTAACTTTTGCAATCGGAGATACAAAATCCGGTACAAAAATGGGAAAATTACAATTAAAAGATCCAAAAAGCGGTGAACTTTTAAATTGTATTCTTTGGGAAGAAGCTCTTAACAGAATAGACCCAATTTTGTTCCGAACAGGAAACGAACTGCGTATAGTATCAGGCTCTTTTAATGAAAAATATAATAATTGTCTGGTGTCTGCTTTGGAACTTATTAAAGAAGCTAAAACAGGGCTTGACGAAAACGAGCGTGAACAAGAATACAATTCTTTAGTGGATTATATTAATAAAATTTCAGATGAAAAATTAAGAAAATTTGTAACTGATATATATGAAACAAATAAAGAAAAAATTCTTGTTGCGCCTGCAGCTAAACTTATGCATCATAATTATATAGGCGGTCTTATGGTGCATACATTGGAATGTGTCAGTTATGCAGAAAATATTATTCCGCTGTTTTTTCAACGTGTTAATAAAGATGAAGTTATTGCGGCATGCTTATTGCACGACATCGGTAAAATTTTTGAGTATAAAATTGATTTAAAAACAGGACTTATTGATTACGAAGAAGATTTTCGTAAAGAATGGATTTCTCACTCTCAGTACGGTTTTTCAATCTGTATGACATCAGGTTTTAAGAAAATAGCAAGAATGATTGCTGCACACCACGCTCGTGCTGATTGGGGAGCAATTATAGACTTAAATGAAAAAGATTTAGAGCCGATTATATATTTAATTCATCATATTGATGATTTGTCTGCAAAATTTGGTAAAACAAATGTGGCAATGCTTTAGAAGAGGATTCTATGGAAAATTTATATACATTATCCGAAATTGTTGATAATAAATTTAAAAATAATGAAAATATACCGGAAGAAATAATTTTAGAACTAAAAAAAATAGTGCAAGGAAACGGATTTATCGGTATGGCGCAAATAAATCCTATTGCCGGCAATATAGAATATAACGCAAAAAAAATCGCAAAATATATAAAATATGCTGATAAAATCGGTTTAGATATGGTAGTGTTTCCTGAACTCGCACTGATGGGATATCCGATAGAAGATACCATAGACAGACATCCGGTAATCGTTCAAGATAATGTAAAGTGGCTGAACTGTTTAGCTGAAATTACAGGAAATACTGCTGCACTGGTTGGGTTTGTGGAACCAAGAAAACCGGATGCTGAGGGTAAAAAATATTATAATTCATTAGCAATACTAAAAAACGGCAAAATAGAAGGTATAATAAGAAAATCGCTGCTTCCTAATTATTCTGAATTCAATGATTATAGATATATAGAACCTTCTCCGGCGGTCGGTGTTCAACCGGCTGAAACATTGGGATGCTTTGATAAATATTCAATAAGAATCTGTTCAAAATTATACAAAAACTATGGAATTTCTATTTGTGAAGATTGTTGGAATAATAAAGAATTCTTTGAAAAGAATTTGTATGAAACAGATCCTATCGAAGAACTTTCAAAAGAAAATCCTGAAATATTTATTAATTGTTCGGCATCGCCAACAAGGGCAAAAAAGGAACAGTTAAAACACAATATGCTTTCGTTTATTTCTTCAAAATATAAAACGCCTATTATTTATGTAAATCAAGTAGGAGCAATTGATAACTCTTCATTTGACGGTTCAAGCAGAGTATTTGATAAAGACGGAAAATTGTTAGCAAGAGCAAAATCTTTTGAAGAACAATTCTTGATAGTTAATCCGTTGCAAAATATCGGGAAAATATATCCGCTTACAAAAGGATTGGATAAATCTTTAACTGAACAAAAAGTATTTACATTGGAATATGAATCGGATTTAGAAAGAACTTATAAAACAATAAAGCAAGGAATTAGTGATTACTTTAAAAAATGTGGTCTTAAACGTGCTGTGTTAGGTTTATCCGGAGGACTGGATTCTACGGTCTGCGCTGTAATGCTTGCAGATGCTATTGGAAAAGAAAATGTTTTCGGTATTTCTATGCCATCACATATTACAAGCAAAGAAAGTAAATCTGATGCAGAGCAACTGGCTCACAATTTAGGTATCAATTTTACGGAAGCATCTATAAAAGATATGGTCGATACGACAACATCTTGTCTAAATAATTTGTTTAATACAGTTGAAAAAAAATGGAATTGCAGATACAATGAATCTTTTACGCCGGATAATATTCAAGCCCGTTCAAGAGCTATGTTCCTGTGGGGAATAAGTAACGAATTTTCATCGTGTATACCTATTGCGACCTCTGATAAGTCTGAACTATATATGGGATATGCAACTATAAATGGAGATATGTCAGGAGGTTTTGCTCCAATTGCAGATGTCCCTAAAACAAAATTATTTGCTTTTGCGAGATGGCTTAATGCAAATAGGAAAGAAAAGAATGCTATTCCGGAATCAATAATACTTAAAAAACCCGGAGCGGAACTCGCCATAGATCCTAAAACGGGTAAACCTCTAATAGCAGAGGATGCTCTTATGCCTTATGAATTTTTAGATGAAATTATATGGCGTATTGAAAATAAAAGCGAAGGTTATTATGATTTGTTAAATTCAAAATTCGTTTATGAGCAGAAAAATGATGTATCAAAAGAACAAAAAATTGAATGGTTAGACAAATTTTATAAAAGAATGTCAACAGCTTTATATAAATGGTCAATTTTACCTCCTTCCGTTATAGTAGAGGCGCGTTCAATAAACAAATCTGATTATCGCCAGCCGATAACGTCTGCTAAAATTAATTATAAAGGAACTTCAGAACAAGAAATTATCAATAGTTTAAAAACTATTTTTTAATAATTGTGTAGTTTGTTTATTTTGTTGCATTCCATAGACAGTGAAATGGTGCAGAAAAGCCTGTCTTAGCTATTTTGTTTGACGACAGCATCAATCAAGCCTCTAAATAGCGGATGCGGTCTTTCCGGTCTTGATTTGAATTCCGGATGGAACTGACAAGCAACGAACCAATCAAGAGACGGAATTTCTATTATTTCAGACAGCATTCCGTCCGGAGACATTCCTGAGAAAACAAGTCCTGCTTTCTTTAGCGGCTCTATATAATCAGTATTTACTTCATATCTGTGTCTGTGACGTTCTGAAATCTTATTTGCGCCATATACTTCATAAGCTTTTGTACCTTTTTTTAATTGACAGTCATACGCACCGAGTCTCATTGTTCCGCCGTATCCTTTTACATTTTTTTGTTCCAGCATTAAATCAATAACGGCAGAGTGTGCATTTTCATCAAATTCAGTAGAATTTGCGTCCTTGATTCCTGCAACATTTCTTGCATATTCTATAACAGCACACTGCATCCCTAAACAGATTCCTAAGAACGGAATGTTATTTTCTCTAACGTATTTTATTACATTTAGTTTTCCTTCAATTCCTCTGATTCCGAATCCCCCCGGAACAATAACGCCGTTAACATCTTTCATTAAATCTTTGCACTGCGTCATATCAACACAATCTTCTGAGTTAATCCATTTTATCTCCGTTTTTACATTGTTAGCATAGCCGGCATGCTTAATTGATTCCACAACGGAAATATAAGCATCGGAAAGTTTTGTGTATTTCCCGGCAATTGCAATTTTTATTGTAGATTTCGGGTGATTAATTTTTTCAACAAGTTCTCTCCATCTTGTTAAATCAGGTTTTCTGTCAGGTGTTTGCAAAAGTTTTAAAACAGCTTCCGCAAATTTTTGTTCTTCAAGCGCAAGCGGAACTTCATAAATACTTTTCATATCTTTGCATTCAATTACCGCATCTTTTGCTACGGAACAGAATAAAGCAAGTTTTTCTTTCTCTGTTTTTGGTATTGATTTAGAAGTCCTGCACACAAGAATTTCCGGTTGAAGTCCATAACTTCTTAAAACATTTACACTGTGTTGAGAAGGTTTAGTTTTTAATTCTCCTGATGTTTGTAAATAAGGAAGTAATGTGCAATGAACATTTATCGCATTTCCAATTCCTGCTTCTGTTTTAAACTGTCTTATAGCTTCAATAAATGGTAAACCTTCAATGTCACCGATTGTTCCGCCGATTTCAATAATTTGAAAATCCGGCTTGAACTGTTTTTGTGCTTTTACGATTCTGGATTTAATTTCATTTGTAATATGCGGAATAACTTGAACTGTAGCGCCCAAATAATCTCCTCTGCGCTCTTTTTGTATAACTGTTTGATAAACACTTCCTGAAGTTACACTGCTTAAATGAGAGAAATTAGAATCAATAAATCTCTCGTAATGTCCTAAGTCTAAATCTGTTTCAGCGCCATCATCGGTTACAAAAACTTCGCCATGTTGGAAAGGGCTCATTGTTCCGGGGTCAACATTAATGTAAGGATCAAATTTTTGTATTGCAACAGAAAAGCCTCTTGCTCTCAAAAGTTTACCTAATGATGCTCCAATAATTCCTTTTCCTAAAGAACTCACAACACCGCCGGTTATAAATATATATTTAGTCATTTTTCACCCCTAAATTGAATCAATACTACTAATATTATTTCCCCAGTAGCTATTACTATAATTAATCTCTTTTCCCTTTATGCCTAATTGATTTTAGGTACTCTGAAGAATCCGTTTTCTTCGCTTGGTGCATTTTGCATTAATTCTTCTTTTGTTTGTTCGTAGTACACTTTGTCTTCTCTCATTACGTTAACAAAGTCAATTGCGTGTGCCATAGGTTCAACATTT
>CADBPN010000020.1 GCA_902796585.1 uncultured bacterium | reverse complement strand
TTTATTTTCTTGTTGATGATTGTTTCTTGCATATCTCTTGTTAAGTGAGAGAATGCTTCTTCTTTTGACCAAGGTGAATTAAGAAGGAATGTACCGCCTTCTTTAATACCTTTAAGAAGATCATATCTTCCGATATATGCGTGAGCTGAACAAGAAACAAAATCCGGTGCTGTGATTAAGTATGTAGACTTAATTTGTTTGTCACCAAAACGTAAGTGAGAAACAGTTACACCGAATGATTTCTTAGAGTCGTAAGCAAAGTATGCTTGAGCATCTTTATTTGTATATTGACCGATAATTTTAATTGAGTTTTTGTTTGCACCAACAGTACCGTCTGAACCAAGGCCCCAGAACATACAGTTTGTAGTTCCTTCCGGTTCTGTTACGATGTGTTCTGAATAATCTAAAGATTTATGAGTTACATCGTCTTCGATACCAACTGTAAATCCATGGAAACCGTTGTTTGCCAAATGTTTGTATACAGCAAGTACCATTGACGGAGTAAATTCTTTAGATGATAAACCATATCTGCCGCCGATTACTCTGATGTCTTTACCTTGAAGAGCTGCAACAACGTCTAAGTATAATGGTTCACCAATTGAACCTGCTTCTTTAGTTCTGTCTAATACAGCAATTCTCTTAACAGAAGATGGCAGAGCTTCATTGAATCTCTTAACATCGAACGGTCTGTATAATCTTACCTTAACTAAACCGTACTTAGTACCTCTTGTTGAGTTCAAGTATTCGATAGTTTCTTCAATAGTTTCGCAGCTTGAACCGATTGCAACGATTACGTCTGTAGCATCAGGAGCACCAACATAATCAAACGGGTGATATTGACGTCCTGTTATCTTAGCAACCTTGTCCATATATTCTTGAACAATATCAGGAACTGCATCATAGTATTTGTTAACTGTTTCACGTCCTTGGAAGTAAACGTCTGTGTTTTGAGCACCAACTTTACAAATCGGAGCTTCAGGTCTTAATGCGCGAGCTCTGAATTCTTCAATATATTGCGGTTCAACAAGTGAAGCAATTTCTTCGTAAGAAATTTCTTCTATTTTATGAATTTCGTGAGAAGTTCTGAATCCGTCAAAGAATTGTAAGAACGGAACTTTAGCTTTGTATGTTGATAAGTGTGCTACAAGAGCCATATCCATTTCTTCTTGAACACTGTTTGCAGCTAACATTGCATAACCTGTGTTACGGCAGCCCATAACGTCTGTATGGTCACCAAATATTGCTAATGATTGAGCAGCTAATGCACGAGCAGAAACGTGAATTACATGAGGTAACATTTCACCTGCAACTTTGTGCATTACAGGAATCATTAATAATAAACCTTGTGAAGCGGTGTATGTAGAAGTTAAAGCACCTGCTGCAAGTGAACCGTGAACAGCACCTGCTGCACCGGCTTCAGATTGCATTTCAGCAACTTTTACTTCTTTGCCCCAAATGTTTTTCTTGTGTTGAGAAGCCCATTCATCAACCCATTCTCCCATTGTGGAAGAAGGTGTGATAGGGTAGATTGCAGAAACTTCACTTAAAGCGTACGCAATATGCGCTGCAGCGTAGTTTCCGTCTACTGTAATTGTGTTTTTTGACATATTTTATCTCCCTTTCTATACTCTTCCGAGCGTTTATTATATTATATAACAAACAAAAATCATGTTCTTCTTTTAAAAAGAACCAAAACAACACACCTAGCCATTACAAACTTTTTTTGTAATTTCAACAATTTCTTTCCATTCTTCTTCATTAAAATCAGTCCTTCCCTCAGAAGACGCTTTTTTTCCTATACTTTGAATTTGTTTCATTATTTTTTTATAATTTTTTAACATTATATTCATATCTAATTCTAGACCGTTTTTCTTACCGGCTTTTATAATTTGGTTAAAAATGTATTCAATTTGAGCTTTTTTCACTAGCTTTGTTTCTGAAGCATATTTTGGCTTTAATTTAAATTTTGAGCGCCATATATTCTGACTTACATGTTTTTTCTCCTTTTTCAAAACTTTTATCGCTTCATCATATATTCTTGCGCATAATTCAGATTTTGCTGCTTTATTTTGTAAATCCGAACCCATCAAGTCACAATAAAAACGCTGTGTAACTCCACCAATTTCATAAGCTCTTTGCTCGTCTTTTATGTTATATATCAAACTCTCGAGCCATAATTTATTTTGCTTATCTTCTCCTATTTTTAAAATTCCGGAGCTATATAAAAATTTTCTTATTTCTGTGCGTAAATCACTCAAGCTTTTTAAATTGCACTGCTTTAGAAGTCCTTCGGTTGTGTTTTCTGCTTTTGATATACCGCTTGCACCGTCAACACCGAATTTTCCTATTAAAGATACGAGTATTGTTTGTAAAGTATCCAGTTTTTGATTATATTCATCTGTTTTGTCTAAATTTTTTATTAAAAACTTTTCTTTTAATTTTGGAATCTTATATATTAAGTTTTCTATAAAAGCAGGAAGGGAAAAAGCAGCATAAAGCGCGTGCGCTGTCTCATGTGATGCAGTGCTTGCCAAGTCTTCCAACGGAAGAGACTCAGATCTGATATTAAGAATAACAGCATCCCCTGCACCTTTTGGTAATACCATTGAGCGCGCACAATCATAACCCTGAACTGCATACTCTTCAGACATATTCAAATTTTTCTTACACAGTTCTACAAACTCCTGTTTATCACTGACAGCTTTTATCTTTTTAGAATGTTTACCCAAAAATAATTGTAAAATTTTGTTTATTTCTTCACCTTTATTAACCCCGTCAGAAGCAACTAATTCAGAAAAAATTCGTCCCATCTCTGCAGAACTGGATTTTATTTGTTTTATAGTCATTATTCCGGTTGTTCTGAATAAAACATTCCCTAAATTCATTTAAAAATCCCCTATATTTATATAAAGTCTTTTTTTCCAAAAAAATTGCCCCAAGAATTTACATTTATTAATAATTTTGCATAAAGAAAAATTTAATAAATATAATAAACTTATGCAAAGAAAATCTGACGAATTTTATATGAAAAAATGTATTGAGCTTGCTCTTTTGGGTAAAGGTCAAGTATCTCCTAACCCGATGGTCGGTTGTGTTGTTTTAGATAAAAACGGTGAAATCATTTCAACGGGGTATCACAAAAAATACGGAGAATTTCACGCAGAAAGAAACGCTTTAATAAATACAGATACCGCAAAAACAGAAGAAGGAACTATTTTTGTTAATCTGGAACCTTGTTCCCATTGGGGCAAAACTCCTCCCTGCACAGATATAATAATTGAGAAAAAGATTAAAAAAGTTGTAATCGGCATGCAGGATGTTAATCCTAAAATTGACGGAATCTCCGTTCTTAAAAATGCCGGTATAGAAGTTGTAACAGGCGTTCTTGAAAATGAATGCAAATTTCTAAACAGAGTATTTATAAAAAATATAACAGAAAACCTACCTTATGTTGTGCTAAAAACGGCAACAACAATGGACGGGAAAATATCAACCCAAAACGGAGATTCCAAGTGGATAACATCAGAAGAATCCAGAGCGGAAGTATATAAAATGAGAAAAGAATTTGATTGTATTATGACAAGCTCAAATACAGTTATTGCAGATAATCCTACAATGGAACACCGATTCAAATGCATTGCGGATACAAACAATAAAATATCCAAAGATTCAAAAATACTGTCTCAAGGGAAAATATACCACGCAACAAAGTATAATACACCGCTAAAAGATGGGCATTTGGATTTAAGAGCCGTTTTAACAGAATTATATAAGCAAGGAGCCTGTTCTGTTTTGGTGGAGTGCGGCGGAACAATGGCAGGCGCTATGCTTAAAGAAGGTTTAATAGATGAAATATATCAATTTATTGCTCCTAAAATCTTAAATGATAATACAGGAAAAAGTTGTTTTAACGGAGATTCAGTAAACCAAATTTCTCAAACAACAAAACTGACAATTTATGATACACAAATTGTCAGTGATGATTTATTAGTTAAAAGCATTGTACGGAAACCTTAAATTCCCATTGCTTTCAATACATCATTTAAGTCAGAAGAAGTCTTTTTAACATCTGCATTTGAATACTTAATTGCATTATCCGGATCTTTTAATCCGTTTCCTGTCAAAATACAAACAATATCTGAGCCTTCTTTTACTAATCCTAATTCTTTTGATTGAATTAATCCGGCTACAGACGCAGCACTTGCCGGTTCACACAAAATTCCTTCCGATGAAGCAAGAAGCTTATATGCTTCTACAATTTTTTCATCATTTACGCAGCCTATTTTTCCGTTACTTTCATCTCTTGCTGCTTCTGCTTGCTTCCAACTTGCAGGATTACCTATTCTTATTGCAGTTGCCAGTGTTTCAGGATTATAAATTCTTTCTCCTCTGACAATTGCGGCGGCACCTTCTGCTTCAAATCCCATCATTTGAGGTAATTTATTAATTACACCGACTTGCTTGTACTCTTTATAACCTTTCCAGTAAGCAGTAATATTACCTGCATTGCCGACCGGAATAAAGTGATAATCAGGAGCTTTGCCCAGCGCATCACAAATTTCAAATGCACCGGTTTTTTGACCTTCAATTCTGTACGGGTTAACTGAATTTACAAGAGTTATCGGATGTGTTGAAGAAATTTCTCTTACACATTCTAATGCTTGGTCAAAATTTCCTTGAATTGCAATAATTTCTGCTCCGTACATCATAGCTTGAGAAAGTTTTCCCAGTGCTATATAACCGTCCGGTATAAGTACAAAAGTCTTTATGCCTGCTTTAGCACCATAAGCAGCCGCTGAAGCTGAAGTATTTCCGGTAGAAGCACATATTATCGCGCCGGCACCTTCTTCTTTTGCCTTTGTTACTGCCATTGTCATTCCGCGGTCTTTAAAACTTCCTGTAGGATTGCAACCTTCAAATTTCAAGTAAACATTTGCTTCTAAGCCAATTTTTTTTGCAAGATTATCAGCTTTTATAAGCGGTGTGTTTCCTTCGTTTAATGTTACAATCGGTGTTGAATCCGTCACAGGTAAATATTTTCTGTATTTATTTATTAAACCTTGATAATGCATAATTACTTCCTCTCTTTTGGAGATTATTTTATCATAAAAATTTATGATTCCAAAAGTGTTTTTTCGCCATAAGCAGTTAAGCGATATTCAGAAGCACCTACAACTCCCGTCAAATCCGGCAAGCATTCGAGATAATCCCGATTGATTGCTTCTTGTATTACACTGTGATCAAGAATAATCGCAACATTTTGCATAAGCTTTGCGTTAAGCTGTTTTAAAGTAAAACGAGGTTTTTGCTCATATTGGGTAAAATAGTACGCTGTTAATAAAAGATAGTCAATCTTTCTTGTTACCGTTTTTCCGCTTAGATAATTTAAAAATGCATTATCTTTTTTTATAGAAGGACTCGGTTTAAACGATAATTCTGTTTGAGGGTTATTCATTGAATAATCTAAAATCGAATCAAAGCCGGAATTGGCTTGTACTTCATTTATTGTCTCGGCAGATTTTGGAGGGGCATAAAAAACATCAAGGTTTTGTGATGCTTCATTATTTTTTTGTTCACTCTTTTCTTGAACAGGAGCCTCTTCAACCGGTTCAGGTTTGGGCATTTTATCAAGCTGTTCTTGAATTTTCTTCTGAGTAATCTCACGTTCTGCATCAATTTGAGATGCAACTCTGTCTTTGCCTGCACGAATTTTTTGCTTCTGAACATAATCAGAAGTTTTTCTTACCCATTTTTCAAATTCTTCAACAATAAATTCTCTATCCGTTGTAGATAAAGACAAAACAAATTTACCTTTTGTGACTTTAAAAGAATATACTGACATTACGCTCGACGATACCTCATTAACTCAATTTAAAAAATTTTATTTATCCTGTAAAAGTTCATCTCTCCATTTGTTGAGCTGTTCTTCCACGAATTCTAAATCGTCTGACTTAAGTTCGATTTCAATATCGCCTTTTTTCATTTTGAATACGTACTCGTGCATATATCCCTCCTTGATTATTCAAGTTTACATTAAAATAGTAAAACTTGCAAGTTTACAAGCATTTATTAAAATCTTCTGGAAATCCAAAGCAAATGATAACCAAATTCAGTTTTAACAGGGCCTACTACTTCACCTAAAGGTTCTTTAAATGCGGCTTCTTCAAATGCTTTAACCATTTTTCCTTTGCCAAAACAGCCTAAATATCCGCCGTTTCTTCCGGAAGGACAATCAGAATATATTCTTGCAAGTTCAGCAAAATCGTCATAATTCTTTATTTCTGATTTCAACTTTAAAGCTTGTGCCTGATCTTTTACTAAGATATGACTTACACACGCACTAACAGGAACATCAAAACTGCTTCCCATAAATGCATGTGAAGGTAAACAAAATGCTGTTAATAAAAATAATATTCCTAATAATTTTTTCATATTATATCTCCTAATTTTCTTCTTTATACAATTCTATTTTAGCTTGCTTCCAAAGATTATTAAATTCTTCATAAGAATACTCTTCAAAAGGTTTTGTTTTTAATTCTTCCATTTTTTTAAAACGTTTTGTAAATTTTTTATTTGCACCCAAAAGAGCTTGTTCCGCATCTATTTTGTACCATCGTGCAAGATTAACGGTAGCAAAAAATATATCTCCCATTTCGTCTTCCATACGTTCTTTATTACCGGATTCTACGGCTTCATCAAATTCTTTGTATTCAGACTTTATGCATTCTTTTAAACTTTCAACAGAATCCCACTCAAATCCTACTTTTACAACTTTTTTACTAATTTTTTGAGCAGACATTAATGCGGATTGTGATTTTGAAATACCATCTAAAATAGATTTTCTGTACGTTTTTTCTTCTTTTTTCAGTTTATCCCAATTAACCATAACATCATCTGCAGAATCAACATGTGCGGTTCCGAAAACATGCGGGTGTCTGTGTATTAGTTTATCGCTTAGCTCTTTTGCAACATCTTCTATGTCAAATTCATTATTATCTTTTGCTATCTGTGCGTGCAAAACTACCTGCAAAAGAACATCTCCTAATTCTTCTCTCAGATTTGGTATATCACCGTCATCAATTGCATCAACAGCCTCATAAGCTTCTTCAAGCATATTTGGACGAAGCGACTTATGAGTTTGTTCTCTATCCCATGGACAACCATTTTCGCTTCTTAAAACGGCTATTATATCTACAAGTTTTTCCAAATTCGGATATTTCATACAAAAATTATAACATAGAAATTAGAAGCTAACCTATTTCTACTCCGTCATCATCTGATACAAATTGTATTCCGAATTTAGCTCTGAACAAATATCTTACTGTATTACTTTGAATTTCGTACATCATTTTATTAAATAAATCATACGCTTCTTTTTTGTATTCGATTAAAGGATCTTTTTGTCCGTAAGCTCTTAAACCAATACCTTCTTTTAGCATATCAATATTATGAAGATGATCTATCCATTGATTGTCAACAACCCTAAGAAGAATATCTCTTTCCAATGCTCTCATAATATTGTCATCAGAATATAATTCTTGCGGAATAGCTTCCGGATCGTATTGAGAAGTTACAGAATTGTAAAAACTTATTATTTGTTCTTCATGACCTTTATAAGCATTCTGTGCTGCTTCTTTTATTGAATCATATATTTTTGTAAACCTATATGATTTTATATCATCTACTCCGATATAAGAAAGCTGAGGAATAACTGAATGAAGTTCTTTTATAAGAGTAACCAAGTCCTCTTGAATATATTCTTCCGGATTCATTTCCGGAGCTATATAACTCTTAAGAAGTCTGTCGATTTCTCTGTCAATCATATATTCAATATCACTTCTTAAATCTTTTCCTTGAAGAACTTTTCTTCTTTGAGCGTAGAATTTTTCTCTTTGAATATTCATAACATCGTCATATTGGAGTACATTTTTACGAATATCAAAGTGATAAGTTTCAACTTTCTTTTGAGCGGATTGAATTTGTCTGGTTATTAGAGAAGATTCAATAGCCATATCCTCGTCAACCTGAAGCATATTCATTAAGCCGGTAATCTTATCACCACCGAAAATTCTCATTAAATTATCTTCAAGCGACAAAAAGAATCTTGTTGAACCGGGGTCGCCCTGACGTGCCGCACGACCGCGAAGCTGGTTATCAATACGACGGGATTCATGTCTTTCTGTACCGATAACGTGGAGCCCTCCGAGCTCAACAACTTTTGCGTGTTCTTCTTCTGTTATTTTTCTTGCATTTTCCAATGCTTCATTTTTTAAGTTTTCATAATTTTCGTTATCCGGTGTTATACCTCTTTTTTCTAAATCTTCTTTTGCAAGAAATTCAGCATTACCACCTAATAATATGTCAGTACCGCGGCCTGCCATGTTTGTTGCAATCGTAACAGCGCCAATACGACCTGCCTGAGCAATAATATGTGCTTCACGCTCGTGTTGCTTAGCATTTAATACGTTGTGTTTTACTCCTTTTTGGTTCAAGAGATGAGAAATATATTCAGATTTTTCAATGCTTACAGTACCAACCAGAACCGGTCTGCCCAGTTTATTTTGGGCTATAATATCATCAACAACCGCATTATATTTTGCACGTTCGGTTTTATATATTACATCAGGATAATTTATTCTTATATCAGGCTTATTCGTTGGTATTGCAGTAACTTCCAGGTTATAAATCTTGCCAAATTCAGCTTCTTCTGTCATTGCAGTACCTGTCATACCGGATAATTTCGGATAAAGTCTGAACAAGTTTTGGAAAGTTATACTCGCTAATGTTTGGGTTTCATCTTGAATTTCAACCCCTTCTTTTGCTTCGATTGCTTGATGAAGTCCGTCTGACCAACGTCTTCCGGGCATTAAACGACCTGTGAATTCGTCAACAATCATAACTTCACCGTCTTTTACAACGTAATCCGTATCTTTAATAAACAATTCTTTTGCTTTTAGGGCATTTAATAAGTCATGAGCATATTGATTATTAATATCAAACAAATCCTTACAACCAATAATTTCTTGTGCTCTGTCAATACCGTCTTCGGTAAAAATTACGTTTTTATTTTTTTCATCAACTTCGTAATCTTTATTTTTTTCTAACTGCGGTGCAACTTTTGCCATCAAAGTATAGGTATCTGCTGATTTTTCAACTCTTCCGCTTATAATAAGAGGGGTTCTGGCTTCGTCAATCAAAATCGAATCGACTTCGTCTATAATTGCATAATTGAATGGTCTCTGAACAAGCATTTCTTTAGAAGCTGCCATATTATCACGTAAATAATCAAAACCGAATTCATTATTTGTTCCGTAAGTAATATCACAAGCATAAGCAGCACGTTTTCTGTTAAATTCCTCGGAATCATGTTGGTTAGAAAGAATAACACCAACTGTTAAGCCAAGAAACTTGTATATTTTCCCCATCCATTCGCTGTCACGTTTTGCAAGGTAATCGTTTACCGTAACAACGTGAACGCCTTTTCCTGTTAAAGCATTTAAGTATGCAGC
>CADBPN010000019.1 GCA_902796585.1 uncultured bacterium | reverse complement strand
ATGAAGCTTTTACATTCTATGATTAGAGTATCGGATATTAACAAATCTTTAAAATTTTATACAGAACTTTTAAACATGAAATTAGACCACAAAAAAAGACTTGATGACTGTTGGTTATATTTTTTGAATGACGAAACAGAAACTTGCCAGATAGAACTTACATATAATGATGAAACTCCAATCGAAGGATATAATATAGGAAATGGCTTTGGTCATTTTGCATTTTCTGTAGAATCATTTGACGAATTTAGTGCAAAACTAAATAAACTTGGATATGAATATTTATATGAACCTTTTGATTTAACTGGAAAAGGCTCTTTAATTGCTTTTATAAAAGATCCTGACGGATATGAAATCGAGTTGATACAAAAAGTTCAATGGTAATAAGAATTAATAAAAACAGGCTGCTGCAAAGATTAGATCAAGAATAACAATTGCAACGAATGACCAAACTACAGCTTTTGTGGTTGCCAGTCCAACACCTTTTGCACCGTCTTTTGCCATCATACCGCATGAGCAGCTTATAAGTGTTATTGCAAATCCGAAACTTATAGACTTCATTATACATACTTTAATATCATGGATATGCAATCCGAACCAAACTGAATCAAAATAGGCTTTATATGTTAAGCCGGAAACGATGTTAGAGGCAATAGCAGCGCCAATTATTCCAAATAATGATGCAACTATAACAACCATGGGCATCATTATTGTACCTGCTATTATTCTAGGAGTAAATAAATAATGAATTGGATTAACCTTTAGAACTTGAATTGCATCAATTTGCTCTGAAACTTTCATCGTTGCGATTTCGGAAGCAAGCGAAGAACCAATCATGGAAATAATCGCAAAACCGGCCATTATTACACCTTCTTCTCTTACTGTAAGTATAGCAACAAGCATACCTACGTAATTTCCCCCGCCTTGTTTAACCATTTCACCTGCAACTTGCATTGCTACAATAATTGAGGTCATACCGACGATTGATAAAGTGATTGGTAAAGAGGAAATTCCAAATCTTGCTGATTGAAATAAAACTTCTTTTAATGTTGTAGGTTTATTTTTTAACCCTTTGAAAAATTCAAGTCCAAACAGTACCATCTCGCCTAGAGTAGAGAAAAAATCTTTCATTTGAGCTTGAATAGCATTTAAAATTTTATATGTATATGTGCCTTTATAATAAACTCTCATATTAATTTAATTATATCAAATAATTTTTAATAAATACAAATTATTAATAAATTATGATAGAATATAAAAAAATCAATGAGGAAATATATGGCTGAATCAATACATAGACCTTGGGGTTATTATACTGTTCTAACAGAAGGAGACGGTTTTTTAGTTAAAACAATTACCGTTAAGCCTGAACAAAAACTTTCTGTTCAATCACACAATTTTAGAAAAGAACATTGGATAATTTTGAAAGGTTATGCAGATGTTTTAAAGGGTAGTAAAAACTATGTATTAAAAGAAGGCGAATGCATTGACATAAACGAAAAGGAAATACATTCACTCAGTAATAACGGAAATACCGACTTAATTATCCTGGAAGTTCAAAGAGGCAGTGTATTAAGTGAAGATGATATCATCAGATACAAAGATATCTACGGCCGAGTATAATTTTTATAATTTTATTGGTGCAATGTTATTTATATGATAAAATATTCTTATGGGAAAGCTAAAGTATTACTTTAATAAATTCAGAAGTTTAAAAAAACGTCAGCGCACATACATTATTGCAGTATTTTTGTTTATTTTCGGCATGTTGTGGGCATTTATTACTGCAGGTATTATAACAAGTAATTTTAATAGGTCTCAGATTAAAGGCAATGAAAACGAGCAAAAAGTTGATGCAAAAAGTGTTATAATAACTGAAACAAAAGACGGTAATAAATATTTTGAAATTTATGGAGAAACAGGACACTATAGCAACGATCACAGCATAGCAACACTGCATAATGTTATTGGAAATTTCTATAAAGATGGTGATGTTAATATGAGTTTTCAATCATCAAAAGGAACTTATAATGAACTAACCGGTGTCATTACATTAT
>CADBPN010000018.1 GCA_902796585.1 uncultured bacterium | reverse complement strand
CCAGACAAGTCTCTAACCTAATTTGGAAAATATTATTTACAGCCTGATTTGTAACAATTTTGTAACAATCAAGAGAAATATCTACAGCTGTTTTAATAATAAATTTTTAATAATAAATTTAAAACCTTCTTTATTAATATTCTGCAGTTATTTTCAATTCAAACTGTTAAATTTATGGTATAATAAATTTGCAGATAAGAGAGTGATTATAGGAGTGACTAATGGAAGAATTAAAAAAATTTAACACATCAAAATTTTTGAGTTTTGCGCTTGGATTTTTTGGTTTACAGTTTGCATGGCAAATGAGAATAATTTTATCAGGGCCTGTTACCGAAAATCTTGGGGCTTCACCATTTATTTTTGGATTAATTTGGCTTGCCGGCCCATTTACGGGTATGGTTGTACAACCGCTTATAGGCGCTCTTTCTGACAAAACAACTTCTCCATTCGGAAGAAGAAGACCGTACTTATTAGGTGGAGCACTTTTGTCAGCACTTGCATTATGGGCACTGCCTAACTCCGAACTAATCACAAACACTCTCGGTTCGACTTTTGGTCTAAAATTGCCGGCTCTCGCAGCGTTATGTTTTGCAGCAGTTATGATTTGGATTCTTGATGCATGCGTTAATATTGCTCAAGGCCCTTATAGAGCACTTGTTCCGGATGTAGTACCTCCTGAACAACATTCTGTCGCAAATTCATATATCAGTCTTGCGATTGGACTTGGTTCTGTTGTTGCAGCAGGAACAGCTCCGTTTTTAAAATGGGCATTTAATTATCAAATGAGTATAAATTCACAATTTATTATGGCTGCTCTTGCTTTTGCTCTGGGCATGATTTGGACTTGTATGATGATTAAAGAAAAACGTTATCAACCAATCGGAAACGAGCCTGATAAAGAAAAATTTAATTTTATTCAATCGTTAAAAGACTTTTTTGCACTCTCTCCGGAAGTGGGAAAAATTTGTTGGATGCAATTTTTCACTTGGATTGGAAACATGTGTATGATGATATATTTCACTCAATACGCTGTTCACACTGTATACGGAGTTCCTGATTTATCAGGCGTTAGTGAAGTTATAAAATCTTCTTATGATTCTGCTGTTCTTGCGGGAACAAATTTTTCTTCAATTTGTTTTGCAATCTTCAATCTTGTATGTTTTGTTGTTGCAATTCCTATTGGAGTTTTATCTGTTAAATACGGTAACAAAAAAGTTCACATTTTATCAATGATTTCGATGGCAATTGCATTTTTAGGAATGGCATTCATTCATGATGTAAAAATTGTAGCGATTCTTATGGGATTGTCCGGTATTGGCTGGGCAAGTATTTGCGCACTTCCGTTCGCAATGCTTTCTCAATATATAAAACCCGGCACAGAAGGTTCTGTAATGGGAATATTTAATATATTTATTGCCGGCCCGCAAGTGTTTGTGTGCACTCTTGTTTCCTGGTTTATTAACAAGTGTTCTTTTGATGCATTTGGCGGTGTAAATTACCATTGGGAATATACATTCATTATCGGAGCTGTTTGTTTATTATGCGCATGCATGATTGCAGGAAAAGTAAAAGATAAAGCTGCAGAAACAGTTTAAATTAAATTATGAAAGACGAAGCATCAGAAAAAATAAATAATAAACGAGGTAAAGTTTTATTAATTTATCCGCCCTCACCAATTCTTAATCGTGAGGACAGATGTCAGCAGCCTACGGAAGATTTAATTGTAATACCTCCGCTTCCGCCGACAGATTTAATGTATCTTGCATCAATTGCGGAACTTTGCGGTTACGAAGCAAAAATAAAAGATTTCAGTCAAGGCGGAAATTTCTTAAAGGAGATTGAACTATACCAGCCTGATTTTCTGGTTGCAAATATTGCAATGCCGACCTTTAAATCTGATATGGAGGCGTTAGCTGAAGCAAAAAACTTAATGCCTGCGCTTAAAATTATTGTCAAAGGCGCGCCTTTTTTAACATATAATACAAATGTTACTTATGAAAATCCTTTTATTGATTATGTAATTATCGGTGAAGCCGAAATGACTTTAAAAGATATTCTTAATGGAGTTCCTGATTCTGAAATCCTTGGAATATGCTACAATGATGATAATTTTCAGCCGGTTAAAAATGAATTACGGCCATATATTGAGGATTTGGACTCATTACCGTTTCCTGCACGACATCTTATTGATAATTCAATTTATAAACGGCCTGATAACGGAAAGGTTCAAGCTGTTATTAAAGTATCAAGAGGATGTCCTTATCACTGTTTTTTCTGTTTAGCAACTCCCGTTTCCGGAGCAAATGTCAGAAAACGTTCTGCAGAAAACATAATTGCCGAAATCAAAGAATGTGTTGAAAAATATAATATAAACAATTTTATTTTTTGGTCTGACATCTTCAATATCGATAAAGAATGGACTATAGACTTATGTAAAAAAATTATTGATTCCGGTTTGAAAATTACTTGGTCATCAAATACCAGAGCAAATACTATGGATGACGAAATTGCAAAATGGATGTATAAAGCAGGCTGCAGACTTTGCAGTATCGGAGTTGAAAGCGGTTCGCAAGAAATCTTAAATAACATAGGTAAAAACATAACTTTAGACGACATCAGAAATACAGTCAAAATTTTGAAAAAGAATAAAATAAAAATATATAATTATTTTGTTCTTGGTCTTCCTTGGGAAACAGAAAAAACTGCAGAAGAAACAATAAAATTTGCAATAGAGCTGGATAGCGATTTTGTAAGTTTTTATACTGCAACACCTCTTCCCGGAACAAAATACTTTGCTTATGCAATGGTTAATAAATTAGTTTCCGGAGATTTAGATTTTACACATGCTTATTATGAACCGGTTGTTAAAGCACATGACCTTACAAAAGAGCGCATATTTGAACTTCATAAACAAGCGGTAAAACGATTTTACTTAAGACCAAAATTTATTTTCAAAACTTTACTTGGGATAAAAAGCTTTGCTGAATTCAAAAATTATATTTCAGGCGGAATAAAATTACTTGTTGCGCCGGAATAATCAGGTTTTTCAGGTTTCCAATTTTTGTCAATCATGTTTGCATATTTCCACCACTTATTTGCATAAAAAACTTTCGGATAACTCCAAGGTTTTTGAAAACCTGCCCAATGCATAATAACAATCGAATTTATATAATCTTCGTAGGATTTATATTTAAATCGCGGATATGTATTCTTAAATGTAGTATTGTAATACTTTTTGTCTCCCATTCTTGGAACAAAATTATATATTGGAGATATTTCCTGAACTGTTTTTGCCGGAATAACATCATTAAATGCGGATTGCGTCATAAGAGTTCTTGAAGTATCATTATTTTTAGAGTCAATCAATTTTTCCCAAATTTTATCTTCTCTCATTTTTTTGAGGTTAAATAATATGACTCCACAATTATAATCAATATACCCATTAATAAACTCAAAAGATATATCATAAGTGTACCAAAACTTTTTTATATCAACATTTTCCTGCATTCTTACAGCAATATATTTATTATTTAATGGAGTGTTATATAAATCAGACAAATCATTTAAAATAAGCGTATCAGAATCTATGTATAAAATTTTATCATAATCTTTAAATATTATAGGCATTTTGAATTTAAATAAATCTGCTCTTGAAACGTGATTTGAGACTTCAAATTTTCCAATCTCATCTATTTCATTAAGACTTACGCTTATAGGATTTATTTTAAAATTTTCATGTTCAAATTTTTTATATTCTTCAACCTCTTTTGGTTTTAAATCTACACACAGGATAGATATATTATATTTGCTTTCCGGCTTCTTATTCATATATGCTGATTGAATTGCGACTTTTAGATAATTTTTGTAATATTTGTCTGTTGTAAAAACAATATTTATAGTATCATCGCTGTTTTGTTTAAGAATATTTTTGTTTTTTATTATAAATGTAAAACCTATAATCAAAGTAATTACAATCAATAAAATAAACAATATTTTATTTAGTTTCATACATACCTATCTCTTCATTTTTTAGTTACAATAATTATTGTAACATAAATTTTGGGAAAATAATGTCTTTAAAATCATATAATAGAACACTTTTTATACTAAATTTTTCGTCTTTTTTACAATATCAGCGTTTTATAATGCCAATTTCTTTTTTATTTTATTTAAGTAACGGACTTACTCTTTCTGATTTTATACTATTCCAAAGTATATTTAATATTACCTGTTTATTAGCAAAAATCCCAATGGGATTCTTGGGAGATATTTTTTCTAAAAAATATCTTATAATTACTTCTTATATAATGTTTACGCTGCGTGTTCTTCTATGGATATTCTTCAGTGGTTTTTGGACAATTTTAACAGGTGAAATATTATATGGACTATTTAAGGCTTTATTTAGAGGAAACGTTGATAGTTATATATACGAATTACTGAGAAACAATAATGTTGAAAATAAAATGCTTTCAAAATACGGTAAATTATCTCTATATACTTCTATGGGTTCTGCCATCAGTTGTATTGCCGGTGCAATTATGTATAAATATTTAGGGTTTAAATCAATATTAATTGTAGAATTAATTTTTCAAATAATAGCAGTAGGATTACTTTGTTTTATACCAAATTTAAAATCAGAACCCGTCAGTAAAAGAAGTCTAAAATCTGATTTAACAATAATAAAAGAAAGTATTTTGAGAATATTAAAAAACAAAAATATAAATTATTTTGCGTATTATTCAGCTTTATTAACCGGACTCACCGGTGTATTTGTATGGAATTTTCAACCGCTGTTGAAAGCAAGTGCTGCTCCGGTAATCTTGTTTGGAATTGTAAGCTTTGTCAACCAATCGTTTAGAGGTTTGGGTGGATGGTTTGCTCATAAATTTGTTTCTGCTATCGGGAAATACTTGATTAGTATTGAATACATTTTTACTGTAACTTCTTTCTTATTATTAATTATTGCTAACTATTATAAAAATTATATTTTATCAACGGCAGTAATTATATTAATAAGCTTTTCAATATGTTTATTCGTTGTATTTAATGTATTTACTGTTTCTAAAATACATGAAAATACACCGAGTTCTTCCAGAGCATCAACATCCTCTGTTAATACTTTTTTGGGAGATTTTGCCGCTTTTGCATTCCTTTTGATGTTTAAATTTGTATATGATTATATGGGTATAATACCAACTCAAATTCTATTTTTAATTTTATCAATTATATTACTTTTCCCCGGTCTCAAGAAAATATTTAATAAACTTACTTAAACCGTCATAAAAAGATGTCTGCGGTTCATAATTTAACAACCTGCGTGCTTTTGTTATATCTGCAAATGTTATAACAACATCTCCTTCTTTCGCAGGTACATATTTAATATTTGCCTTTTTATTAAGAATATTTTCTATAGAATTAACCATATCAATTAATTTAACGGGACTGGAAGAACCAAGATTAATTACTTCAAATTTTGTTTTATTATATTTAACCGCCAAAATAATCCCCGAAACGATATCATCTATATATGTATAATCTCTTTGGGTATTACCATCGCCGTATAATTCAATTGTTTGATTGTTAATTATAGAATTTACAAATTTACAAATTGCTAAATCAGGTCGTTGTCGTTTTCCGTAAACAGTGAAAAATCTAAGACATATTGCGCTTATATCCGTATTTTTTGTATATCTTTCAATTATTTCTTCAGAATCTTTTTTCGTTTTTGCGTATGGAGAAATTTGTTTCAGATTTTTGTATTCTTCTTTAAAAGGAACATCCGGATAATTTCCGTAAACAGAAGATGATGAAGCAAAAACCATTTTTTTTACACCAAATTCTTTCATGCATTCTAGGATATTTAAAGTTCCGTCTACATTAACCATTTTATATTCTTTTGGAAACACAAAAGAATTTCTTACACCGGCTTTTGCTGCTAAATGAATAACTAAATCTATTTTATGAGAATTAAAAATATTTTTTAGACTTTTTATATCACAAATACTGTTTTCATAAATAGTAAAATTAGATTCATTTATAAAAGACTCAATATTTTTTTCTTTTATATACCTTGGATAATAGTTATCAAAATTATCAATTCCAATAATAAAATTTTTTTCATCTACAAGCAATTGTTCACATACAGAAGAACCTATAAAACCTGCACAACCTGTAACTAATATATTCATGTTCTATTCTGTATTATTCCCTAATTATTTCTTCAACTTCATTATTTTTATTATCAAAAACTTTTATACCTGTTCTGTCTCCGTTTTCATCATATTCAGAAGAGTATACATTTTTAACTTTTAAATCAGAAGAATAAACTGTTTCTTTAACCTTCTTTCCATCCTGATATTCACCAAAAACAGAAGCACTGTCATTAAGCTTATCAGCATTATAATAAGTAAATCTTTTTATATCTGCGCCTTCATACGTAGCAGAAACTTTAACCTTTGTATTTCCGTCGCTGTCATAAGTTATATGGTCAACTCTTAAATCATTAGAATCGTTATCTAAACTTTCTTTTTTTATAGAAACAACTTTGCCGTCTTTATCTTTAATTTCATATTTAATAGGTGAAGAATCAGAATAATTCCAAGTTTCAATATAACTTACATCTCCTTCTTTATCATATATAATGTGTTTTACCGGTCTGTTTTCATTATCATAGGTCCAATTTTCGTTATTTGAATCTTTCATTTTATCCAAATAACCCAGAGTAGTTACTTTTTGCTGGCCGTTTTGTGTAGATATTTCAACAAATTCTATTCCATGTCTTATACTTTTTTGATTATCAACAACCAACAAAACTTTACCTTGAGTTCTTTTCAGCATGTAAATTCCGTCAGAAGAGTTAATAACACCGTTTATTGCGTTTTTTACACCGGAGGGTAAATCAGCAATTGCCGTAATTGCGGAAAGAGGGAGCGTATTATTTGATAAATTGTCATACATATTTCCTTTTTTTATCGGTTCTGTATGTGCGGCAAAATTTGTTGAATCTTTTGCTATAATAGCCTTTTGCATTTTTTCTGTAGTTTTTTCTTCTTTGTTAACAATTGTTTCTTCTGAATCTACAGATTCGTTAACATCTTCTTTTTGAATATTATTATCACTTGTAACCTCTGTTACCGTATTTTTTTTCAAAATTAAATTAGTACCGTAAAAGCCTGCCAATAAAACACATGCAAGTCCGATTATTAAACCTTTTTTATTCATTCTTCCACTCCATAATTTACAAGAACATTATAATCTTTATTTAAAGTTTTATCAATAATCTTATATTAAAATAAAATTGTACCGGATTTTTCTGTTAATTGGTAATTTGACTTTCATTTGATATAATTACAATATTCAATTAAAGGGGTTGTTAATGGAAGAAGTTAAATACACACCAAAAGAAGAGTTTTTGAACGCTTTTTCTCATTCATTGGGAGCTTTATTTTCAATATATGCTATCGTTATGCTTGCGGTTGCATCTGAAACTCCGATTGAAACAGCTTCAACAACCATTTTTGGTTCAACATTATTTATATTATTTCAATCTTCTACACTTTATCATGCCATGGTTAATGAAACAGCAAAAGTAGTATTTAGAAAAATTGACCATAGCGCCATATTTGTTCTAATTGCGGGAACGTATACACCTATATTGCTATTAACTGTTAAATTTCCTCTGTCTGTTGCACTCCTTGCCATGATTTGGTACATAGCAATTTCCGGTATAATTTATTCATGTCTGACTCTAAAGTTTAAATATCTTTCAACCGGTTTATATTTAGTTCTGGGATGGTTAAGTGTATTTTTGGCTTATTCTATATGGGTTAATATTAATCATTTATCAGTATGGTATCTGTTATTAGGCGGATTATTTTATTCATCGGGATGTATTTTTTATTTAAGCAAAAGAAAGTATATGCACTTCATTTGGCATATTTTTGTAATCTTGGGGGCTGCATCTCATTACTTTTGCATAATGGAAATTTTAAAAGCAATAAAAGGTTAAAATAATACATCTGTTGAAATCTTCCTGTCTTTTATTCTTTATAACAGGCTATATCATAAAATTTTATGATACAATATTAAAAAAGAAGAGGAGATTATATGTCAATTTTTATAATGATTTTGTTATTAAGTTTATTAATTCTTGTGCATGAAGCCGGTCACTTTTTGGCAGCAAGAGCTTTCGGTATAAAAGTTGATAAATTTGGTTTTGGACTTCCTATAGGCCCGACATTATTCAAAAAACAAGTAGGCGATGTTGAAATTTTAGTTCATGCAATGCTTTTAGGCGGATATGTTTCATTTCCTGATGATGAAAAAGATTGCGATTTACCAAAAGATTCTCCGGAAAGATTTGCAAATAAACCTATTTGGCAAAGAGCAATCGTTGTTTCTGCAGGTGTAATTTCAAATGTTCTTTGCGGTATATTACTTGTTATTCTTGTAGCAAGTGTTACCGGTAAATTGCCTTCAGGAAATTATGAAATATATGCCAGCCAAATCTCTGCACCAAAAGAAGCAAGTGTATGGCAATCCGGACTTCAAGAAGGTGACAGAATATTAAAAATAAATGATTGTGATATAAATAACGTTTATTCAATGATAACTATAGTAAAAAACAGTGCAAAACATAACGGATATTATACAAATGAAACTTTGGAAAATAATTATGCGGAATTAAAGAATCTTAATCCGGGTTTGGTGAGAGATGAATTGATTCCTGAAGATATAGCAGTAAGACTGCCAAAACAGTCTTATACTGACACTGTAACAATGGATAAATATGCCGCAAAAGGTGCAAAATATTTTAAACATGAAGGTACAAAAATTAGTGAAAATTTACAAGAACTCAGCAAAAATATTGAGGGAAAAACTGTTTATATTTCTGATGGTAAATATTCATTAGAAGATCTTGCAAAGGCTTTGTCTAACGGTAAACACCCTGTTAATATTGTTGTACAACGTGATAATAAGACAATACAACTTAATCCTGTTTATCCGGAAGAAAATGGTGTAATAGGTGTCGGACTCGGCACAAAACAAACTTTTATACAAACTAATACCCCTGTATCTGTTATTACAGAAAGCTGGGATTATCTTTGGGATAATACGTGGACAATGATGTATTCTTTAGGACAATTATTTACGGGTAATATTCCTATTAAAGATATGCATGGTGTTGTTGCCATTACAAAAATCGGCGGGGATATGATTGACAAGGCGGGTAAATCATCAGGTATTCTTCTTGCCGCATTAATTTCCATGAATCTTGCTATCTTAAATATTCTGCCTATTCCTGCACTAGATGGCGGTCATTTGATGTTTTTAACTATTGAAAAAATCATAGGTAAACCTGTTAATGAAAAAGTTATTGAAATAATATCAACAATATTTTTCTCACTACTTATTATTCTTATGATTTTTGTAGTTTTTAACGACATAACACTAATTGTAAGGAAATAAAACCTATTTTAATTTTCTTTGTTTTTGATAAAAAATTTGATATAATGCATTTATGAAAAGATTTTTTATTTTATTAATGCTAATAATGTTTTCCGGTACAGTTTTTGCTAAAATTCCTGTGAGAACAATAAAAAATCCTCCGCAAGGAACATTTAAAAAAACAAGAACCGGCAAAATAGTTCAGTATGATAAAAACGGAAAGAAAATAGGAACCTATAAAATCAATAACGGAAAGTATATACAAATAAAATGAATTTCAACTTAAAAACTACAGACATAAATTATATAAAAATAATTTACAAAGATAATAACGGCTTTTTGCACATGACAAAAAGCGCGGTTAAACGCATTGATACAAAAGAAATTTTTGCTTCCGCTAAATTTGAAGAAGATTGGTTTATAAAAACTCCTCAAGATGTTGATGTAAGTTTTGTATGTGAAAATGGTTTATATAAAGCTAAAACCGAGCTTAAATATACAGATAAAGATGAAGAATTTATGAATTTTGCTCTTAAAATTCCTGATGATGTTGAATATAGACAAAGTCGGGAATATTTTAGAGTCAGATTAAAAGAAAAAGTTTTGTTAACATTTGAAGAAAATTCAACCGTTAGAACTTTAGAATGTGAAACTCATGATATTTCGGCAAACGGATTGTGCGTTATTTTACCTTTTGTTATTGATTTTCCTGAAGAAGTTAACTTAATAATAAAATTAGAAAAAAAAGATATATCTGTTAAGGCTAAATTTATTCGCAGAGATAATGAGGATAACCAATTAAAAGCATCTTTTAACTTTGAAGACCTTAAAGAACGTGATATGGATTACATTTCCCAAATTTGTATTCAAAAACAGATTGAAAACAGAAGAAATTTGCTTTTGTAAACTTTTGTAACAAAATGCGCAATTTATTATGAAAAATTGTTTTTACATGTATAGAAGTGTTAGTAATCAAAAGGTTTTTTAAAACATGTTAAATGTATCATTTTATGGCGGTGAAACTGCGGGAAGCGTTGGTGAAAAAATTCCATCAACAAAAGAAGAAACAGCAGGCAGTGTAGGAATTAAATCTGATTATCAAAGAAATTTTTCCGGAATAAATAGTTTAAATTATGATACAGTTAATTTCCGTTCGGGAAACACTAAAGAAGAAAGCGGAACATCAACCGCCGTTAAAGTCTTTGGAGTAGCAACAGGTGCAGCAATTGCAGTTGCGGCACTTGGTTATGCTCATAAAACAAATGCCGTTGAAAAGCTTTCTGATGGAAAGTTTAAAGATATTATGCGTAAAACAAATATAATTACAGAACCTTGTCATAAACTATGTTCAAAAGTTAAACAATTTGTCCAAAAACACGATACTTTTTTTGATTGGATGAGCTGGATATTATAATTTATGCTTTTAATTTTGCAAATTTTGTATTTGCATAAAAATATTTTAATATTTGATATCCGTTATAACCTCGTTTAGCAAGATTGTTTGCTCCATACTGACTCATTCCTACACCATGACCATTCTTTTTTACACCATCATCAAAAGATGGAACCGATTTAATGAACGGCAAATCATGAGTCCAAATTTGGGAAGCGTTGATTGTTTTACCTCCGGCAGAAGCCGAATAATATGCCGGAACTATTTTTCCTTGACAAACAAGAACAATGCTTTCTGTTTCTTCAACAGCGGAATTTGTACCTTTTGTCTCAGCACTTGCTCCGCCATAAGCTTGATCTTCCGGTGTATCTTTTAAGTCATATCCGTATTTTGCACGTTTTCCCATATTTGCCGCAGCATAACTTCTTGCAGCAATTGCTTGTGCTTTATGTGCTTCATGCTCCCATGAAGAAGGCATTTCAGACGGAACAACTCCTTTTATATATAATTCCAACGGTATATCATTAATTACAGTAAGTTTATTTCCGTCATTTAACAGAATTAAATTCCCGCGATACCATTTTCTTTTTGCACTTACAAAACCATTTTCTGTAGGTTTTATAACTATTTTATCTGTTTTAATTTTTTTAAAATCTCCGTCAACTTTTATTGCAATATAACCTCTGTATGGCTTAAATTCGTACCCTTTCATTTTTTCCATTTCAAAAATAAGTTTATTTGTCCTTGAATCGATTATTTCAGCCTTGGTTGAAGCTCCGACAAAAGTTCTGCCTACATGTGTTTGTAAACCTATTTTTATTGCAAAAGACGGCAATATAAGGCACATATATGAAATTAAAAGTATAACAACTCTTCTTATCCCCATAATTGAATTATACTATAAAAGGTTGTAAACATGTATTATAATGATTGAACTATATCCGCAATTTCTTTTGCTGCTTCATATTTAGCAAGATGTGAAGCATTTTGTTTAAGATAATTAATTTTTATCGGATTATTTAGCAATTCTAATATTGTTTCTCTTAGTTTATTAGGTTCTAACTCACCATCTTCTATATAAATACAAGCACCAACTTCAAGCATAGATTTTGCATTTATTCTCTGATGATTTGCTGCTGCATAAGGGTATGGTATCAATATAGGAGCAACATCAGATGCACAAATTTCAGAAAGACTTAATGAGCCTGCTCTTGATATTACAATATCACTTGCTTTTAAAACCGCTATCATATTATCAAAATATGGTCTTATTATTAAATTTTTATCCTGCTCAAATGTAGGATAAAATTGTCTTATTTGATTTATTACATCATTATAATTTTTTCTTCCTGTTTGAAAGATTATTTGTAAATTTAATTCTTGAGAAAATTCTTTTATAAGTTGGACAACAGTGTTATTGACAGATTTAGCACCCTGAGAACCTCCCATAACACAAAGAGTTAACTTATTTTCAAGGTTCATTTCGGCTATTGCATCAGTTTTAGTCATTGTTTTGAAAGTTTCCCGTATAGGATTACCGGTAACTATCGTATGTTTATTCGGAATAAATTTTTTTGCTTTATCAAAAGCCAAAGAAACGTATTTAGCTTTTTTTGATAACCTTCTTGTAACAAGTCCGGGCATAGCATCACAGTCATGCATCATATAAGGAGTTTTTGTTATTCTGCATGCAAATATCATCGGAGCAGAAACATATCCTCCTGTTGCAAAAACTGAGTCCGGTTTATATTTTTTTATATATCTGACTGAGCGAATAATTGCTTTAACAAGTTTTACACCCCACCAAAAAAATTTTAAGTTTAATCCTCTGGGCATCCCCGAAACAGATACATGCAAAAACTTATATCCTTTTTTTGAAGCAAGTTCAAATTCCATATTACGTTTATTACCTACATAGAATACTTTTGCACCTCTTTGAGTTAATGTATCTGCTACTGCAAGTGCAGGATATATATGTCCTCCTGTTCCGCCTCCGGTTACAAAATATTTTTTATGAGAATTTTCTGTCATTTCCAAACCTTACCTTTTTAACATTATCTTTTGATATATTTAACAAAATTCCTATCATCCATAAGGAAACCATTACGGAAGAACCTCCATAACTTATAAACGGCATAGGAACACCGGTTGCCGGAACAAAAGAACTTGCAACCCACATATTTAAAAAACCTTGAAAACATATTGAAAAAGTTAAACCCAATGCAAGAAGTTTTCCGTACATATCCTGACATTTTACCGCAATAAGAAAACCTCTTTGCAAAATAGTCCAAAATAAACATATAATCAGTAAACAACCGATAAATCCATGTTCTTCACCTATCACAGCATAAATAAAGTCAGTATGTGCTTCCGGAAGCCAGGCAAGTTTTTGTTTTGAACTGCCATAACCTACTCCGTATAATCCGCCCGAGGCAAAACCGACAAGAGACTGTATAATATTATATCCTGCCCCCAAAGGATCTTGTTCCGGATGAAGCCATGTTGTAATACGAGAAGACTGATATCCTTTTAAACCTTTTAACAACAATAATGGAAGCATTACTGCAACTCCGGATAGTATAAGTTTAAAAGAACCTCCGGCACATAGGTATATTGCAACAGCAGTGGCAAGAAGTAAAATAACCATACTTAAGTTTGGCTGTATAAAAATAAGTCCAATCATTATCATTATAGGAATAAATGCTGTTGTAATCTTATTTTGGTCTAATAATACAGCATTTTTTGTAAATACTGCCGAAAGAAGCATAACAACTGCAGGTTTTGCAAACTCGGAAGGCTGCAAACTCAACGGCCCTATGTTAATCCATCTTTGTGCACCATTAACAGTATTTCCGGCTACTTTTACCAATATAAGCATAATAATTACAAATGCTGCAAACGGCAAAGTATATGTCAGTAATTTTTTATAATGAAAATTAGAAAGGAATCTTAACCCGATAAATCCTACAATAACTCCGGCTATTTGTTGAATTAAAAATCTTGCAGGATGAATTCCCATTTCAACACATTTTGGAGCACTTGCCGAGAATATAGACATTAAACCGATTACAACAAGAAATATAACCGCAATTAATAACGGTCTGTCTGATTGCATGTTTTGTGAAGTTAAACTGTCATTATTACTTTGATAAGACATATTCTTTAAAAACTTCTCCTCTGTGTTCATAGCTATTGAACATATCAAAACTTGCACAAGCCGGTGAAAGCAATACTACATCAGGTTTTAAACTTATTGCTTTATCTATAGCCTGTTCCATACTTCCTTCTTTTATTATATTACTAAATCCGTTTTTTATCAGATTCTCTTCAAATCTTTCTGTTGCTTCACCAATAAGTAAAACTGTATTTATGTGTTTATTTATTGAATTACACATTTCGGTTAAATCAGTATTTTTATCCCTTCCGCCTAATATTAAAGCAACATCTACATTATTAAATGAATCTATAGCAACTATTGAAGCTTCCGGATTTGTAGCTTTTGAATCGTTATAAAAAGTTATGCCGTCCATTTCTCTTACTTTTTCTAACCTGTGTTCAGGTGCTTTAAAGGAAATTATTCTTTCTTTTATATCATCATTATTCATACCTAAAAGTTTTGCTATAATTATTCCGCACATTATATTTTGATAGTTATGATGACCTAAAAGCGGACATTCTGATAATTTAATTATCTCTTCTTCTTTATAATAAATAGATTCATTTTTTATATAACATCCGGATTCATCATCAAAAAATACTACATTTTTGCACTCTTTTCCGAATTCTTTTAATTTTGAATCAAGTGCATTTAAAACAGAATATTCCGGAGTTTGTTTTCCCAAAAATAATTTTGCTTTTGCTTTAAAATAATTTTCTAATCCTCCATGCCAATCTATGTGATCTGGAGTAAAGTTTGTCCAGCAAGCTATTTTTGCAGTAAAATCTTTTGTCATTTCTGCCTGAAACGAACTTACTTCACAAACCAGAAAATCGTGTTTTTCATTTACCAAACTTGTAGGAGGAACACCTATATTACCGCACACAGGCGCATCATATTTTTTAGATAATATATGCGAAACAAGTGCTGTTGTGGTAGTTTTACCGTTTGTACCGGTTATTGCTATAAAAGGAATTTCAGTATTTTGGTATGCAAATTCTATTTCGGAAATAATCGGAATTTGTTTTTCGTTTAATTTCTTAAAAATTTCCGATTTTGGAGGAATACCCGGACTTGTAATTGCAAAAGAAGAATTTTCTATAAATTCATCACTATGCCCGTTTGTTTCTATTTTTATTCCTAACAATTTTAAATCTTGTATATCATTCAAATATTGCTCTTTTGGTTTATTTCCTTCTGTAATAAAAACATCATAACCTTTTTTATTAGCCAGTTTTGCAGCAGAAATTCCGCTTTTGGATAAGCCTAATATTAAAACCTTTTCTTTCATTTTCCTCTCCCGATTGTAAATTTTATTTTACTTCAAAAACCATTGAGGGTAAAGGGGGTTAAATTAAATAATTTCAATATTTTTTAAAGTTTATTTTTTAATTATAATTTCTAAAAAAATAAATGTTTTTTTGTAGAAAAGATTGTAGAAAAATTGTAGATAAAATAAAAGTTTTATACATTTTTCTATAATTTTTTTTGTTTTTTATTTTTTTATTTTTAATTTTGTATAATATTGTTCAAAACTTTTTAATTTTTTACATTTTTTCTACATTTTATTTAACATTTAAAAATGTTGATTTTATTATAATTCAAACACTTTTGAACAAATATTTTAAGCTTATTATTAGTATTATTATATATTATATAAAATAATAATTATTAATAATAAAAAAACACATTTCTATTTTTTTAGAAATGCGTTTTTTTATTAATTTTTGATGTATATATTTTAATCTAATAAAGCTTCTAAAATTGCAGCATTTTTTGTTGCAACAGAGCTTACTCTTGTTCTGCTTTTATACATATAACTTCTTAATGCTTCTCTGATTAATTCAGATCTTGTTCTGTTTTCGCCTTCTGCTACTTGATCGATTTTGTCCAAAAAATCCTCGGGCATTGAAATAAGTACTCTTGCCATATATTTCTCCTTTACTTTTTAATTATAAACTATATCAGATATATATATAAAGTAAAATAATAAAAAAAAATTGCTATTTTTTTTTGTATTTATTAAGAAATATTAAGATAAATTTATAAGACAGGAAGACATCAGCCGTAGGAGCATTAGCGATAAACGGATGCAGATGGGTTTCAATGAAAAAATTACGGAATTTACCCTCTCCAAGAATTTCTAAAATTCTGACGAATTTTGAAATTCTGTCCTCCCCCGAGGGAGGTTGATTTTTCACTTTCCATTTTCCATTTTAATTATGTTCGGATTAAAAATTTCTCAGAAAAATAGCCTAACAAGATAATTTTTTGAATATTTTATTTGTAATAGTATTTTTCTGTAAATAAAAATAAATAATAAATACTTGATGAGAGATAACAATGTCAGAATCAGCTTCAAATAAAGTTGTACCGGATGCTGCTTTGGAAAATCAAAGAGATACATTTGTAGCATCTTTAGGACACGATTTGAAGAACCCAACAATTGCTCAAATAAGAATTCTTGAATTATTTTTAAAAGGAAAATTTGGGCTTGTTAATAATAATCAGCGTCAAATTATAGAAATGCTTTTAGATTCTTGTAAGTATATGAATGCAATGTTGGGTTCACTTCTTATAACATACAGAAACGAAAAAGGAAAAATAAAACTTTCAAATAGCGAAATTTCTATTTTTAATCTCGCAGAGGAATGTTATGACGAAATAAAATATCTTGCAGAAGATAAAGGTATTATTGTAAATTTCGAAAACAGTACTTCTAATGATATAATCTGGGGTGATGAAATTCAATTAAGGCGTGTGATTATGAATCTGCTTACTAATGGTATAAAATATGCATATAAAAATTCACCCCTCTTCATTAGAATTTATAATAATTCAAAGTTTGTATATTTTGAATTTGAAAATAAAAGTCCGTATTTAAAACCGGAAAAAAAGGAAAAAATATTTGCCAGATATATTTCTTTTAATCAAGCAAATACCAGTTTTGGTATAGGATTAGGACTTTATACTTCTAAAAAAATAATAGATGCTCACGAAGGTGAAATTTATGTTAAAAGTTTTAAAGATAACAGAAATATTTTTGGATTTAAAATACCATACGGAAGCGCTAATTTAAAAAAACAACGTTTTGTTGTTTTTTAAATTTGTATTGTAACTTTTTGTAAACCACTCAAATCCACTATTTTTAACATTTAGTATAACTTATCTACAACTAAAGTATAAATTTTGTAAAAATTATTAAAGTTTTTAAAATTTGTGCCGTTATACATATTGAAAGAGCATGGAAAAAATTTCCCTTATAAAAAACAATATGTAGGAAGGTTAGATTATGACTGATAATAAAGAAGAAATGGGTGCATCATTATTTGGAAGAACACTTGATATAATGGAAGATGATCCGTTAGAAGAAATATTTGCCTTAAATATGGGTGATTTTATTTCAGAGTATCTTATTTCTACAGATTTAGCCAACAAAATAGGAAAAGATGTAAGAGATAAAGCATCAAGATTAAAATCTCAGCTTAAGGAACTTGTTTCTATATATTCTCTTGATAATACGCTTTGTGTTTTGGGATTTAATTCTCAAGATGAGTATGTAGTGTATAATTCTATTGCAAAAACATTAACTCAAATATTAGATGTTGATGCATGTCATATTTATTTAACAAAAGAATTTACTAAAGGACTTGATTTTGGTGATAAACTTCTTGGTCTTGTCGGTTCTTCAATAGATTTTAATGAAGATATTTATTCAAAAAAACTCGGATACTATGCAGATGACAAGTCAATTATTGTAAAAGCGTTTAATATATTGGAAAAAATTCAAATAAAAGATATTTCTCAAATAGAAGATTTTACACCTATTTATGAATTAAATGAAGTAAATGTAAAATCTATGGCAATAGTACCTATTCATAATAATGCTTATGTTGTAGGTGTAATTGTAATAGAAAATTATAAAGAAAAAACAATAAAACGTGCATTTATGAATCTTTTGGAATCAATAGGAGGTTTATTCGGAACTTCTATGCATCTTCAAAAGGCAATAGAAGAAACAGAAAATATGATTGCTGATGATTCAATATTTGCAGAAGAATTGCAGCATCAAAGGGCTGAATTAACAGCTTTGATAGGTGATTTAGGAAGTCATCAACAAGCATTTGTAGAAAAACTTGCTAAAGCGGTTGATGAAAAAGGTCAATACAAAGTCGCACATTCACAAAATACTGCAGAACTTTCAAGAAAACTTTGTCGTCAGTTGGGATTAAACGAAAAAACAACGGATCTTGTATATTATGCGGGTCTTTTACAAAATATCGGTAAAATTACATTGCCGGAATCACTCTTTACAAACAAAGGTAAACTTTCAAAAGAGGATTGGGAAAAACTTCAAAACCATCCGAATGTCGGTGTAAATTTACTTATGAATATAAATTTCTTGTCTGAAGTAATTCCTTATATTCATTATCACAAAGAGCGCTGGGACGGCGGCGGAGAACCGGAAGGATTGAAAGGAAATTCTATTCCGTTCGGTTCAAGAATAATAGCTGTAGCCGATGCTTATACAGCCATGACATCAGATCGTTCATACAGAGATGCAATGAGTAAAGAAGATGCATTAAATATAATAAAAGAAGAAGCTGCGGTAAAATGGGATCCTGATGTTGTTAATGCGTTATTTGAAGTATTAAAAGATTAGTTTAAAATTTATATAAAAATTTGCGGGTTATAATAAAATAACTCGCAAATTTTTTTATTTTTTGTTTTTATTCCTAATATGAAAATAATTAATCAAAAACCTAATTATCAAAATTTTGATATAAAAAAAGATTATGCAAAAAATAATTACAAAAATTTTTATGCAATAAAAAATAATATTTGTTTAGATACTGTTTCTTTTACATCAAATAATTTATTACAGAAAAATTCTAAAGAAATTACAGAAATAATTCAAAATGCAATAAATTTAAAAAACAAAATAGGATTTGGCTCAGAAGGAACAGTGTACAAAATTCCCGATACAGATTACTGTGTAAAAATATTATCCGACAGTCATTTAAAAAATTTTGGTGATTGGGTAAAAAATATATCAAAAAAAGATAAAATAAATCACATAGAAGCGAAAGCCAAAAATGGTTCAATTATAATGAGATATATAGAAGGTATTCCTCTAAAATGGTTTAAAAACAGTGAAATTTTTGATTTATCAAATGATACATTTATTAATTTATTCAAACAAATAACTCTGGCTGTACAAAACGGTATGCATTTTGATACAGCTCCTTCTAATATAATTTATAATTCAAAAAACAAAACTCTTACAGTAATAGATTTTAGAGAAGAAAATACTATTTGTCCGACACAAGTTTTATCGTCAGCATTTACATCTCTAAAAGACAATAATAAAGCACCGGACAGTTTAATAAATAACAGAAAATTAATGAAAAGTTTCATTACTGTCATAATAAATGAATTAACAAAGAATAAAAATCCTGATTTCATAATAACAGAAAGTGATATCAGAAGATTATTTACTAAATATAAAATGACACAAAATATGAATTATCCGCCGCAACTTGAATTTTTGGAAAAATCTGTTATAAATTTATTAAAACTAACTCAAGAACCTTTTAAAAAAGAAAATAAAGACAGAATTAACGGTGAAATTAAATTTGCAAAGTGTATAGTGAACCAAATTCTAACGTAAGAAGTAAACAAAAATATTCTTTACAGAACAACAATTGCTGAGTTTGCGGAAAAATTAAAATTTTCCCTGCAAACTCTGGGGAACGGTTTCGAGTTAGGCTACGTGCTATCCCGCACCTAGCCTAACTCTCACACACCTTGGGTCGGATTTGAAAAGCGGATTGTCGGCAGAGAGTGGCAGGATT
>CADBPN010000017.1 GCA_902796585.1 uncultured bacterium | reverse complement strand
TGTTCATTCTGATTCCGAACCAAGCGACCAGGTAAGAACCCAAAATACCGAGTACTGACCAGCCTAAAATAATTAAAACTGATTTTAATTCCATGCCTTGCAAATACCAGAAATAAAATGCAATACATAAACCGATTAACACTTCTAACATAAGTAAAAACTTACCTTGTTGAACAAGATATGTTTTACAAGTTTCAAAGATTGTGTTGCCGACTGAAGCCATAGCTTCGTGAACTTCTACCTTTTTAACTCTTGTATATGCCCAAATACCCCAAAGCACACCGCAAAGCGATACGACAAGTCCTATCAATAAAAGATTGTAACTGTCCAAGCTTTCAGCTTTGATATTCGGAACAACAAGAGAAGCTTCTCCTGCAAAAACAGGAGCTGATAAAATCATTGCGGTTAGTACACCAAGCAATGATTTGATGTGTTTTTTTAACATAAATCTCTCCTTCTCTTTAAACATAAATCAAACACTAATAGAAATATTATATATAATTTTAATACTAAGTGCAAGAATATAAGAATATTTTTTGAATTTAAAACAAAAAGGACGACCTAATGTCATCCTCTTTAAGTTTAATAAAATTTATATTTAATTTTACAGAAGTGCCAAACCTAAACCTGCGGCGACAAGAATACCTGCAAAAATAGCGTCTGCGTCAGTATCGCCTTCCGGATTGTGCTCTCCAAAATATTTTTGAACTTTTGAATCTTCATTTTTAGGTAATTTGCTTCTTAATTCAAATGTATCTTTTTCCAGAGTTCTTGATGCTGATTTCATAACAGAATCTGATAATTTAAGACCTCTCTTAAATGTTTGTTCTTGATTAATAGTTGGTTCTTCACTGATTCTTAAAACTTTCATATAATCCCCTTTCTTTTAAATTGTTTTAATTCTATACCTATATAATAATTTTTTCAATACTTTGTTAATTAATATTACATAGCAAAAAATAATTTTAGGAGTTTTATTTTTGTTATGAACGTTCAGCCGGTAAACAAAACTCCAAATTTTACCTCCGGATTAACCGGAAAAATTTTGAAAGATATTAAACACATAAACATCTCTCAAGCGGAAGAAGATTTCGCCAAAATAGGTGTAGATGCGGACTTTGACGGCAAAAAATTTATTTGTACAAAATTTGTACTTGCAGCCAATATTTTAGCGGATATTTCAGGGAAATATAAGCTTCCGTTTGATTTCAAGCCTTATGCTATAAGAACTTTTAAGAAAAAAGATTTAATAATGCCGGAAGATAACGCATTAGGATTTTGCAATTATGACACAAAATCTGTACTCAAAGATGAACCGCCGTTCATTGGAATGTCAATTTTTATAAATAAAAATAATAATAATATATTATTAAGTGAATTTTTGAACAATTACGAAAAATTCACAAATTGGAAAAGCACGTCACATTTTTTAGGCACAACTCTGCATGAATGGTTTCACTGTATTCAGCAGAACCTTGTTTACAAGCAAAAAGGATATGAAGGGAATTGTCCGATTCTTAGAAAAGAATATTACAAAGAGAACGCAAAGGGTTTGGCTTTAACTGAGCTATTAATGAATTTTCCCTATATTCCGGAAAGAGAAAAAATTCAAACTTTAATCGGGAGATACGCAGCAAGCTCAAATTCTTTAATAGAAATTTTTGCGGAATTAATGGCTAAAATAACAGTAGAGTCCTTGAATAAGAATTTACAAATAGTAAAAAATCCGCTTGACAACATACCAAAAGATCTTCCGTTTAGCATAAAGCTAAAAATAGAAGAACTTTTGAAGGTTTGATTTATATAAAACTGTTTTTTAAATTCCGCCTTTTACTTTTATAACAGCGGTTAAAACTTTGTCAAAAAGTTTAACAACTACAGGAGCTAATTCGCTTACAAATACTGCGAAAAAGAATATTGCCATAATAGCCGCAATTAGTTTTTGAATATCAGAAAACATAAATACCTTATTACTCTTGAATTCATCAATTCCTTTATACTCTTCGGTGAAAGGCTTAACCGGAAGTTTCTCTTCTATTTTTTCAATTACCGTTGAATATTTTATTTTAATTAAAGTATTATATGAGTCAA
Source organism: uncultured bacterium (assembly GCA_902796585.1). Classification (GTDB taxonomy): domain Bacteria; phylum Cyanobacteriota; class Vampirovibrionia; order Gastranaerophilales; family Gastranaerophilaceae; genus CAG-196. Next base: position 19,347 of record CADBPN010000017.1, on the reverse strand, counting down.
CATTCATCCACCAAAGCGAGCTTACTGAAATACCCATAAAAGCAAATATTAAAGTTGCCGAAATTTTACCCAGAAATATTATATTACCGGTAAATATCATTCCCAGCAGAGTTGCAAAAACCGCAATCATATAAAACTTGTTCGTATGAAAGTTTCGGTCAATAAAATTTTCCTTTTGGTCCGCATAAAGTTTGTATTCGCGTAAAATAAGCTCATCTCTATCCATTAGCTTCTCCTTCATTGTTATTCTCAATTCCGTTTCGTTTATTTCTTACATCTTCCATTAATGCTTCAAATTCTTTTTCGTCTAAGGTTTCTTTTTCAAGCAAATTTTTAGCTATATATTCAAGCATATCTCTGTTTTCGTTAAGAATATTTTTAGCTTCGGCGTATTGTTCATCTACAATTTTCTTTACTTCTTTATCTATTTCAGCAGCAATTTCCTCTGAAAAATCTCTTGTGTTGCCGAAGTTTCTGCCCATAAATACGTGTTCCTGATCTTTTCCGTATGCCAGATTACCCATTTTTTCTGACATACCATAAGTTTGAACCATACTTCTTGCAAGTGCGGAAACTTTCTCTAAATCATTAGAAGCTCCTGTTGTTATATTATCTTTACCGTAAATCAATTCTTCTGCAATTCTTCCACCCAAAATCATTTTTATTCTGTCCAACAACTGATTTTTTCTCATTGTTAAATGATCTTTTTCCGGAAGAGTTAATGTTATACCTAGAGCCATACCTCTCGGAATAATAGAAACTTTATGCAGCGGGTCGCTATTCTTGAGAAGTTTTGCCAAAAGTGCGTGACCTACTTCGTGGTAAGCGGTATTTTCCTTTTCTTCATCAGAAATTATCCGGCTTTTCTTTTCAGGTCCTGCCATAACTTTATCAATTGCTTCCTCTAAGTCCGGCATTTCTATTTCCGACTTATTATGACGGGCCGCAAGAAGCGCTGCCTCATTCAGCAGGTTTGACAAATCCGCTCCGGTAAAGCCGGGAGTTCTTTTTGCAAGTGTCTTAATATCCACTTCTTTTGACAATGGCTTATTTTTAGCGTGAACATTTAAAATTTGTTCACGACCGAGTACGTCCGGTTTATTGATTACAATTTGTCTGTCAAATCTTCCCGGTCTTAAAAGTGCATTATCTAAAATATCCGGTCTGTTTGTTGCAGCCAGTATTATAATATTTGTATTTTCGTCAAAACCGTCCATTTCTACAAGCAATTGGTTTAAAGTCTGCTCTCTTTCGTCGTGTCCTCCGCCCAATCCGGCACCTCTTTGACGGCCGACTGCATCAATTTCATCAATAAATACAATACAAGGCTGGTGTTTTTTTGCCTGTTCAAACAAGTCTCTGACTCTTGAAGCACCAACACCGACAAACATTTCCACAAAATCCGAACCGCTTATTGAGAAGAAAGGAACACCGGCTTCTCCTGCAACAGCTTTTGCCATAAGCGTTTTACCTGTACCGGGAGCACCTACAAGAAGTACTCCTTTCGGAATTTTAGCACCAAGTTTTACGTATTTGTCAGAATGTTTTAGAAAATCAACAATTTCTTCAAGCTCTTTTCTTTCTTCATCAATTCCGGCAACATCATTGAAAGTCGTTTTTACTTTGCTGTCCATAAGCATTTTGGCTCTGCTTTTTCCAAAGGACATAGCCTGCGCACCGCCTGCTTGAATTGACTTTATTATTAACATCAAAAATCCAAAAACAAGTAAAATAGTTATCAAAGAAGAACCCATTCCGAATATTGAACCTGATTCTCCGGATTTTTTTGCATTAACTTCAATATTTTCTGATTCCAATTTTGACAAAATATCTGAATGCTCAGGAAGAAGAACTTTATACTGCAATTGCGGAGTTTTTATTTCTCCGTATAAAGGATTTGAATTTGTTTTTTTTGATTCAGGCTGTTTTACCGGAATTGCTATCAAAACATCTTTTCCGAGTTCAACACTTTTAATTTCTTTATTTTCTACTTTGTTAATAAAATTTGTATATGATATTTCTTCCGTACTTGATGTAGGCCCTGTAAACAGCATAGAAACAAATGCCAGAACCATAATGCCAAGTATAACGTACATTCCTACAGATTGATTTTTATTCATTGTTCTCCCTCTTAAAATCTTGTTAACTATTATAACAAAAAAATTTTAAGGGGTAAATCAGTATTTGGGGTAAATGGGATAAATCTTATTGGGGGTGATTTCTGTTAGGGATAAGTTCAGCGGAAGATAATATTCTGTATAATTATATTAATATATATATTATTATGCAGAAAGTAAGAAAAATTTATTAAGCTCTGCCAGCGTCATCGCACCTAATCTTTTTTCTTCTAAATCCGCTCTGAATTGATATTCATTCTCATCTTGATAGCTGTAGCTTTGTACCTGATGTGAGGATAACTTACTTTCATCGTCTTTGTTTTGAATTTTTCGGATAAGTTCTGCTTTTGCTTTTGCCAATAAAGCCTTATCAGCAGACTTGTTATACGTAGGAGAAATTCCCAACTGAAGGAGTTCCTGAATAATCCTTTGATGTTCGGAATCGACAATGCGGCTGCTGTGTATTGCACTTATTGAAAGCACAATAAAAACTCCTTCCTGTAAATTTTTGTAAACTACTTCTATTCTTCTAAATTCCACATTTTTAGAATTTTATAACTTTACATCTAATACATCTTTACAAAAATTAATATATGAGTTAGAATAAATTAGTTAAGTTAACATTTCGTTACATATTAGCAAATAAATTTGTTTTGAGTTTTTATTTAAAATATAATGTTAAATGTACGAAAAGATTTGACCCAATATTATTTAAGCGTAGGAAATATGGACTTATGAAAAAACAATTTAGTTATTTAATCGCAGCGTTTACTATTCTATCTATGGCTCAAGCAAATGCAGATGTGGTATTTCCTGTAGATGCAAGCAGAAATGCAAACATTATGGGCGGATATACACCTAGTGCGTATAATACATCTGAAAACTTGAACTATAGAGACTTACAAGTAGACAAGAGCTACGTTCAGTCACTTGATGATGTGACAAAAGATGAAACAATTTACGATGCTTCAATTGAAGAAAACCAAGCTCGTGAAGGTACGTTATATAACCCTCACTTCTTGCTTGAACGTATTAACTTTGAAGGAAATACAAAAATTTCTGATGCAGAGTTAAGCGCTTTAGCAAATGAAATTTTGGGTGAAGATGTTTACTTTGATGAATTGCTTGAAGTTTGTCAAAAAGTTACAAACTTGTACCGTTCTAAAGGATACTTAACATCATACGCAACTGTTCCGCCTCAAAGAATAGTTGATGGTGTTGCAACAATCAATATTATTGAAAGTAAAGTCGGAGAACTAAACATTGAAGGCGAAAAATGGACTCGTGAATGGTATTTAAAACATATCATTATGGGTAAAGCAGGTCTTCGTCAAGGCGATGTATTCAACGCTAAAAACCTTCAAAGAGCTATGAAAGAAATCAATAAAGAAGATTACGTTCAAGTTCAAACCGAAATTGAAAGACAAAAAGAAGGCGATGAAAATACAGAAATCACATTGAACGTAAGAGACAGATTCCCGATTAATTTCGATGTAACTTATGATGACTACGGTCGTTCTTATACAGGTGCTCAAAGAGTATCATTCTTACTTGGTATGCACAACTTGACAGGTCTTGGAGACAAGATTTACGGAGGTTCAATCTTATCTTCAGGCTCAACCGGTTGGATGGCAGGATATTCATTACCTGTTTCATCATACGGAACTCGTTTATCATTTGATTTCAACGATTCTCACGTAAGATTGGGCGGACCTTATAAAGCATTAAAAGTAAAAGGTAACGCACAAAGTTACTTCTTTAAATTAACTCAACCAATTATTCAAACCGCTAAATCAGACTTAACGTTCTTTACAGGTTACGATTTAGTAAGAGCAAATACATCAGCTAATATTAACGGCAATCCGTTAAGACTTTCTAACTATACGCTGCACGTATGGCGTTCCGGATTGTACGGTATGACTGATGACAGCTACGGTCGTTGGATTGGAAACGTTGGTATCGACTTCGGTATGGGCGGAAACGGACATGGCGCAATCCAAGATACAAGTTTCTTCAAGGTTACAGCCGGTGCAACACGTGTTCAAAGATTATTCGGAAGAAGCTTTGGTATAATTCGTGTTAACGGTCAATACTCACCGGATGACTTGTTTGCTGCTGAACAAATGCAGTTGGGCGGCCCATATACACTTAGAGGTTACCAGCCTGCTGAAATTATCGGTGACTACGGTGTAACAGGTACTGTTGAATACAGATTCCCAATACCGTTCTTTAACAGAATTGCACCGAAACTTGATGAAAGAATCAAGCTTGCAGCATTCTATGATTTCGGTTGGATAGGTGAAAACAGCCGTATTTATGATTATCCGAAATCATTCTTACATTCTGTAGGTTTTGGTACATATCTGTCATTTACAGATTGGTTAACAGCACAAATCGGTGTTGGTTTCCCTCTTGGTGCTAAACGTTACGGTGAAAACACTGCAAGATTCTACTTTAGTGTAAACGGCGACTTAGACAGATTAATTCCGTTGAGAAATCCGCAAAAGTTATAATTTATAAAGTTAATAAATTTCAAGAGCCGGTCAAAAGACCGGCTCTTGTTTTTAAACAAGATATTTACTTAAACCGCTGGAATATGATACAATAAACTTATGTTTACAGGTATTATAGAAGAAACCGGGAAAGTCCTATCTATCACTAATAACAGCATTTGTGCAGAAGCAAACGTAGTACTTGACGGCACAAAAATCGGAGACAGCATATCTGTTAACGGAGTGTGTTTAACAGTTACAAAAGTTGACTCTGACAAATTTTGCGCCGATATTTCTCCGGAAACATATAACATAACTGCCTTAAAATATTTGAAAACAGGCGCTTATGTGAATTTAGAAAGAGCTGTAGCTGCGAACGGAAGGTTTGGCGGACATATTGTATCCGGCCACGTTGACGGGATTGCAAAAATTTCAAAACTTATTAAAAACAAAAATTTCTATGATTTATACATAGATTTACCCGATGAACTATCTAAATATGTTGTAAAAAAAGGGTCTATTGCAATAAACGGAATAAGCTTGACCGTTGCCGAGGTTGAAAAAAATCAAATTATGTCCGCAATTATTCCCCACACATACGAAAATACCGTACTCAAATACTTAAACCAAGGCGATTATGTAAATATTGAAACAGATATTTTATCAAAATATGTTGAAAAATTTTTATCAACGAGTGATAATAGAACAGGAATAGACATAGCGTTCTTGCAAGAAAACGGATTCTAATATGTCAAACACAAATCAATTCAATACAATCGAAGAAGCTTTAGAGGATTTTAAGCTAGGAAAACCACTCATTGTTGCTGACGACGAGGACAGAGAAAATGAGGGGGATTTGATTTGCTCTGCCCAGTTTGTTACCCCTGAATTGATAAACTTTATTACAAAAGAATGCAGAGGAATCGTTTGTTTGGCAATTTCCAATGACATAGCTAAACAGCTTGATTTGCCTCAAATGGTAGAACGTAATACCGAAAGTATGCAGACAGCTTTTTCATTGAGTATTGATGCAAGTCCCAAATATGGTGTTTCGACCGGTGTTTCGGCTTTTGACAGAGCCAAAACCATTGAAGTAGCAATTGCTCCCGATGCACAACCTTCTGATTTAAGAAAACCGGGACATTTATTCCCTTGTGTCGCAAGAAAAGGCGGTGTGTTAAAAAGATGCGGCCATACGGAAGCTGTTGTTGATTTGGCAAAATTATGCGGTCACAGAGAAGCCGGTGTAATGTGCGAAATAATGAAAGAAGACGGACACATGGCTCGCAGAGACGATTTGTTTGAATTTGCAAGATTGCATAATTTAAAAATAATTACTGTTGCCGACTTGATTTCTTACAGACTCAGAAGCGAACGTTTTGTAAAACGTGAAGTTGAAGTATTTTTACCATCTAAATTCGGCGATTTTAATATAGTCGGATACACAGATACTATAACGGGATGTGAACACGTTGCGATGGTAAAAGATGACGGTTCGGATAAAATCCCGCTTATCAGGGTGCATAGTGAATGCTTGACCGGCGATGTTTTTCACAGTTTGAAGTGTGACTGCAACTGGCAGCTTCATCAAGCATTAAAAATGATTGAGGAATACGGTAAAGGGGCGGTTATATATATCAGAGACCACGAAGGCAGAGGAATCGGTCTTATTAACAAACTAAAAGCATACAAACTTCAAGAACAAGGTCAGGATACCGTTGAAGCAAATGTTTCTCTAGGGTTCGCACCGGATTTAAGAAATTACGGAGTCGGTGCACAAATAATATTGGATTTAGGGTTTAACAACTTCAATCTGATTACAAATAATCCGAAAAAAATAATCGGCCTTAAAGGATACGGTTTGACAATTCACGAAAATATTAACATAAAATCGGAAGAAACAATGTATAATAAGCGTTACATGGAAACAAAACGCGAAAAAATGCATCACATAATGTAAAGGTTTTAAATAAAAAGGAATTTTTTATGTCAGAACAAACATACAAAGTAGAATTATTAGACGGCAGTTCATATAAAATTTTTGCCGGAGTCTATAATGATTTCAAGTCAAAAGCTGTAAGTGAATATAAATTTGAACTTGCACCTCTTGAATACGAAGAATTTATAGATGCGGTAGAGAAAAAATATCTGCAATGTATTGTTTTAAAAGAAAATGAGATTCCTACAGCATTTTTGGTTTATACCACATCGATTTCCGAATCAATTGAATTAAATGTGGTTCATTGTCTTGGCACAGAAGACGAAGCCGCTAAATTCAAATTATTAATCGGCAAGTTCTTGGAACTTACAGAAAATGAACGGAAAACACACGTTGTTGCATATCCTATGCTCGGTCACCAAAGCGTTTTCACCGGAGAAATATCAAATAAGTTCGGTTTTAAGTTTGTCGGGCAAGTTGTTCTAAGGTTCTTTATGGGAAATGCTTCTTCAGAAAGAATTTTAGAAAATATGAAATTAAAAGAACTTCCGGAAGGGTATAAAATAACCGGATACAACGATTCGTTCAAAGAAGAAACCGTAAACATAATCCATGAATCGTTTAAAGATACTCAAGATGCCTTGTATGATACAAGATATAAAACAAAAGAAGGAACACTAGATATTATAAACAAATTAACCGGAGGAATATACGGAGAATTTTTACCGGAAGTTACTTCTGTACTTTTATATAACGATGCACCGGTTGGTTTTGTATTTGCAAATATTACCGGAGGAAAAATTGCAAACATACCGCTTGTTGCAATAAAAAAAGAGCATAGAGGACATGGTTTTTCCGAACAACTGCTGAATCGTACCGTAAAAATAATATTAGATTGGACAAAACTCGGCAAAAGAAGTTTTTCTGAAGTTAATGTTACGACAGAAACCAATAACTATAAGGCATTAAAGCTTTACAGAAGAATCGGATTCAAAGAAGATTACAGTTATCCGCAGGCATATTTGGTTCAAAAAAAATAATATAAAAAAAGTAGGTTACATTTTTTAATATTTGTAGTAAAATAAAAAAGGAAATTATACGAAAGGAGAAGTATGAGACTATCTAAAGAAATTTTAGCAACATTAAGTGTTGTATGTTTAACTTCAGGTATTGCAATGGCTAGTACTCAAACAACTGATGTACAAGCTTATGCACATCCTACATTATTCAGCGCACAAGGTCACTCTCTTTTAACAGGTGACACTGATATGGTAACATCAGGCGCAAAAATTTATAAACCATGTAATGCAAAAACTATCAACGGAAAAGAAAACGTTGTTATAGGTCGTGCAGTAAAAGAACAAATGGCTGCTATGAATTCAAAAATGGCTGCAACAGGAAATACCAATTTTGACCCAAAAATGGCTGCTATGCGTGGCGGAATGGCATATATCATTGCTAATGGTTTAAATCTTCAACAAACAGCTCCTAACAAATATTCAGATGTTACATCTGCATATTGGGCAAAAGATGAAATTGACAGAGCTTTGGCTGCTGACGTTATGATTGGTTATCCTGATAACACATTCAAACCTGATCAAGCTATAACTAAGGCTGAAGTATTTGCTACATTTGCAAAAATGATGGTTGTTAACAACTTTGACGCTGCAGCAACTCCGGTATTCAACGGTCAAGAAATCAAATACATTCCTGATTGGGCTGTTGGATGTACAAACGAAGTTCTTGCTTCAGGTATCTTAAATGCAGTTCCTGATAAGGACAAAATCGTTAATGCTGAATACTTAACTATTGAACAAGTTTCATATATGTTAAATGCTATGAAAGCATCATTCAACATTGATACTACAAACGGCGCTACAAATTGTGCTACACAATTCGGTCAAACAGCTGTTAAAATTAAATTAAGCGAAAGAATCAGCGCTAGAACATCTACAGTTGGTGATACATTCACAGCTAAAACAACTGAATCAGTTACAGTAAACGGACAAACATTCCCGGCTGGTTCTACAGTTAAAGGTATTGTAACAGGTGTTGCAAGACCTGGTGTTAAGAACCCTGGTTATATCGAAGTTAGATTCCAAGAAATCAAAGATGGCGCTTGCAAAGTTGAATTCCCGGCTTATGCACAAAACGCTAACTTAGATGTTAAGAAAAATCCTAACATCATTTCAAGACTTCTTGGTTCTCCGGTTGCTATGGTTGGAAGAACTGCCGGTGTTGCAGGAAGAACAGTTTCTGAAACAGGTATGGTAGTTTCTAACGGTACAGAAGAAATCGTTGGTAACTTATCAGATGCATTATCAGATACAGCTTCTCTTCACCCGTTAAAAGGTCTTAAAGACATTTCTAGCGGCGTAATTGCTGTTGGTAAAGGTACTACAAACATCGTTAAAACTGCTACAACAGGTGTATTTGGCGTATGCTACGAAATCGTTGATGAATTCAAATACATCATCGTTCCTAATACAGCTAACGATTCAAGCTTGAACCCTGATGAAGAATTAACAATTGTATTCTAATTCAGAGTATAAGAGTTCAAAAAAGGACGGCTATTTTAGTCGTCCTTTTTTTATTTTTAATTAAAAATTATGTATTATGGAGATTACCCTCTCCAAGAATTTCTAAAATTCTGACGAATTTTGAAATTCTGTCCTCCCCCGAGGGAGGTTGATTTTCTATTTTCCATTTTCCATTTTCAATTCTAAATTCTAAATTCTCAATTCTTCATTTTCAATTTTCAATTTTCCATTAAAAAAACTACCCACCCGCATACATAGCGTTCCTAACCGTCGCTAACGTCTGCGACCTCTCTGATTATGAAGGTTAATTTTACCCCTTTGTTTCATTTTATTTAATTTTGTCATACAATAAAAACAGAAACAGGAGTATAAATGGGAAAACTTGTAACACAAGAAGAGATAAAAAAGATAGTAAAAAACGGGCATGACTCAGGCGAAACATTCGTACTTACTAACGGCTGTTTTGATATTTTGCATGTCGGGCATGTCAGATATTTAGCTAAAACAAAGAGTTTTGCTGACTATTCAATAGTTTTGCTTAATTCTGATAAATCTGTTAAAATAAATAAGGGAGATAATCGTCCTATAAATAATGAAACAGATAGGGCAGAAGTATTGTCTTCTTTAAGTTCGGTTGATTATGTGGTAATATTTGATGAAAAATCACCCGCCAAATTGCTGGAAGAAATAAAACCGGACGTATACACAAAAGGGGCGGATTACAATTTGGAAAATCTTCCCGAAAGAGAGATTGTAATTAAAAACAATATAAGAGTTGAATTTATAGATTTTGTTCAAGGAAAGTCAACTACAAATATAATAAATAAAATTAACAGTTAAATATAAGGAGTGAATTATGAAAACTTTTACATTGGAACAAATTGCTCAAATTACCGGAGGCATGCTATCAAAAGCGTCGGATGCCGCAATAACAAGAATAGCACCGCCGATGCTTGCTGATGAAAATACTTTAGCACTGGCTCTCGGAGAAGACGAAATTGCAAACCTTTCTAACACTAAAGCAAAGGCAGCACTTGTTCCTTTGGGAGTTAATATAGACGGATTTTCAACTATAGAAGTTGAAAGACCTCGTTTGGCAATGATGAAACTTATAACAATGTTTTATGAAGAGCCAAAATTGAATGAAGGAATTCATCCTTCCGCAATAATTAGTCCGAGCGCAAGATTAGGACAAAATGTTTCAATCGGGGCAAATGTGGTAGTTGCGGAAAATGCCGTAATTGGTGACAATACAAAAATTCTTGCAAACGGATACATAGGGAATGACGCTGTAATCGGCAATGATTGTTTCTTCCATCCGGGTGTTAATATAGGTGACAGAGTTAAGGTGGGCAACAAAGTAATTTTGCACCATGGTGTTTCACTTGGGGCTGACGGATTCAGCTTTGTAACAGAAAATCCAAACAACATCGAACAAGCAAGAAAAGACGGTGAAATAAAAGAAAACAACACAGAACAAGTTATATTCAAGATTCCATCAATCGGTTCCGTTATCATAGGTGATAATGTAGAAATCGGTGCAAATACAACAATTGACAGGGGAACAATTGAAAATACCGTTGTTGGCGATAATACAAAAATCGATAACCTTGTTATGGTCGGTCACAATTGCAGAATCGGAAAAGGCTGTATGATTGTTTCACAAGTAGGTATTGCAGGAAGTTGTGTAATCGGCGACAGAGTAGTAATAGCAGGTCAAGCAGGTTTAGCAGACCATATTTCTATCGGCGATGACACTATTATTGCAGCACAAGCGGGTGTAACTAAGAGCTTCCCTGCTAAATCCATAGTAGTTGGTGCTCCGGCTGCTCCTAGAAAAGAATTTATCAAGCAATTAAAGATTATGAAGGACGCAGGAGAATTAATTGCTAAATTCAGAAAATATGAACCGCTTTTGAAATCTTTTGAAGAAAGCGTTAACGAAGAAAACACAGCTAAAGTATAGGAGAAATGTGAATAAAGTGTCAATTTGTGCTGGTACAAAGGTATATTTTAATTAAAATCACTTAGTCACTTAATCACATAATCACTTAGTCACAAAACAAAAATGGTTACAATAAAAAATGAAATAAAAACATCAGGCAAGTCCTTGATGAAAAATAAACTTTGTGAGGTTGTTATAAAACCGTCAAGAGGCGGCAGTATAAGAATTTTTTCTAAAGGTGCGGACGTTCCGTTTAATGTTTGCATTGAAAATTTATACTCAACCGACCATTGTGTAACATTGTGCAGCAAAGAACACAGAACATTACTCGGCGATTACAAGTACAAAGTAATGCTATGCGAACACTTTATTGCTGCTTGTGCCATTTGCGGGATTGATTCAATTGATGTTTATTTATCTGAGACAGAAATGCCTATATTTGACGGAAGCTCAAAAGTGTGGGTTGAATTGTTTAAACAAGCCGGAATAGACGGAAAGAATAATGATATTTATACAGTAAGCGAACCGATTTATTATTTAAACGGAAAAACAAGCATGGTTATACTTCCGGATAAAGAAAACAGAATTACTTATGCCGTAAATTATGACCACCCTGATTTAAGGGGTAAATGGTATACATTGGATAACAAAAATCTTGATGAGATTATAGAAGCAAGAACGTTTGGTTTCTATAAGGATTTGGCAAAATATCAGGCATTAGGCTTTGCTCGCGGAGTGACTATAGATAACACAGTAGGCTTAAAAGATGTGGGATATACAACTGAACTGCGTTCCGAATTAGAACCGATAAAACATAAGATATTGGATTTAATCGGCGATTTGTATTTAACCGGAGTTTCACCGCTTAATTTACGGGCACAAATTCTTGTTAAAGAAGCAGGGCACGCAGTACACGCAAAAGTCGCACAAATGCTTAAACCAAGATTAGTAAAATTATAAATAGTAGTGTGTGCAAATTTGCGCACCAAATACAAGGAGAGAAAAATGACAGAAGAAATTAAAGAAGAAGTTTTATCGTTTGATACAATGCAGATTATGGAAATGATTCCGCACAGATATCCGTTTTTGTTAGTTGACAGAATTACTGAATGCGTTCCGGGAAAATATTCCAAAGGGTACAAAAATTTAACTATGAATGAAGAGTTTTTCCAAGGACACTTCCCTAACAACCCAATCATGCCGGGTGTTTTACAATTGGAAGCAATGGCACAGTGTTCAGCACCGATTTTGATGTGTTTACCGGAATACAAAGGCAGATTAACTTTGTTTGCAGGTGTTGATAACGTAAGATTCAAAAATATCGTTCGTCCTGGCGACAGATTTGATATGTACGTAGAATTACAAAAAACAAAAGGCCCAATAAGCAAGTGTCATACAGTCGGCTCTGTTGACGGAAAAGTTTGCGTTGAAGCAGATTTAACAGTTGCTTTGAAATAGTAATTTTGAATAGACGGTTTTAAGAGGTAAACAAATCCCCCTCCCTTGGGAGAGGGATTTGTCATTTTGAGGCATTGTTTGCCGAGGAATCCAGCCTTTGATTAACTTTTTAATCCGAACATAGTGGAAATGTAAAACCAACCTCCCTCGGGGGAGTAGTAGGTTGGGTGAAACCCAACAATAACTTGTGACCTGTGAGCAGAGTGCGAAGGACTTTTCTTTGGAAGAAACATAGTTTCTGAAAAGAAAATTAGAAGACACATTTAATGCGAAAAGTAGTAGGTTGGGTGAAACCCAACAATAACTTGTTAAAATGGAAAATATTAATCTGCTTTTAGTTCATTAAATATTTTTACAAGTTCTTGCTTATTTAGAACCAAATCTCTTGTGTATCCGTCTACACCGATTTTACCTTTTATAGCTTGTCTGAATGCTTCCATTCTTTTTGCGCTTACGTTACCGTCTATAAATATTGTTATGTTGTCAGCTGGTCTTTGCTCTTTTAGGGTTTCTATTCCTTTTATACCATTTTTACTATTTAAGCCTATTACCAGTACAGATTGATTTTGCTGTGGAACATAAAACATTGCATAGTCTTTAAGTTCACCGTATTTATCTCCATTAAGCTTATGTCTCCAATCATTTCCGTTAAAATCAAAGTATCTTGAATTTAATTTGCTTGAACGATAGCCTCTTGAACAAATTGCAAAATTAATCTGTTTGTCATTAATTTCTTTTGTATACTGAATGTTTGGTTTTTTATTAGTATTTTGTGCTTTTTTTGTTTCGGTTGGTTTTTCTGGTTTAGCAACCGATTCTGCATTATTCACCTTTGCCGGTTCGGAAGGTGCGGCTGCTCCTGCTTTTTTTCTTATTACCAAAGGATTCGGATCTGTTACAATTCTTGAATTATTAATCGGATTTTCCGCATTTCTCACCGGAACGGATTGTACCGGTTCTGCAGGATGAATATTTTCTACGTTTTCAGCATTTTTAGGCTTTTGCCAAGCTTCTTCTACTACTTTTTTTAATTCGCTCGACTGTTTACCTAATTTTGATGAATTTAATATATTTTTACCGACTCGTTTTGCCATATATAATGCACTTGCGGCAAGCAGCGTATATCCTATTCCTTTTATTGCTTTGCTCCAGAATCCTGAGCTTTCTTGCTCTGTAGTTTCTGCCGGCTGAATAGGAGATGGTATAGTATCATTTGCTAATTTTAGTGAATCTGCTTTAATCACCGGTATTGAATCATTTTTTTGTATTGAATCTTGTCTTACACTATCTGCAGGGTGCGTAATCGGAGGTATTGAATCATTGCCGATTCTTGTTGTGTCCGTTGGTTGCACAATCGGAGGGATTGAATCATTACCGACTCTTGTTGTGTCAGAAGGAATGGTATCTGCAGGAATTGAATCGTTATCATGCTTTTGCGGATTTTCCGGCTTAGGAGAAGTATTATTTTTTATCTCAACTCCCATTGCGCTGAAAAGTTCTTTCATCTCTTCTGCACTAAATTCTATTTCTTGGTTTGTATGAACTATAAATGACGTATGATAAGCTGACTTTGATTTGTCGCTTCCTCCTTCATAAATCGGAGCCTTACCTGACTTAATTCTTTTTGTATTAATTTCTATAAGCTTGTCTATTGTAGCATCCCATTCCTTCGCAGTTATTTTTCCGTCAGAAATAACTGAATTAGGCATTTTTTCAACCAACTTTTTTAGAGCATGCGCAATGCCTTTATTTTTTTCAATAACAATTTTCTGTGAAGTAATTTTCTGATTACTCATATAATGTCCTCTTGTTAAATATCCCTACATTATATAAGTATTTTTTTTGAGAAAAATTGCTTATTTTTTTTTATTATATTAAGAAATGTAAATTAAAACAACAATTACACCGCAAAACGGAAGTGGACTATGTCACCATCTTGAACTACATAATCTTTGCCTTCCAATCGGGTTACACCTTTATCTTTACAAGCCGTATATGAACCGTTTTCAACAAAGTCTTTGTAAGCAGTAACTTCTGCTCGAATAAATCCTTTTTCAAAGTCGGTATGAATTACCCCTGCTGCCTGAGGAGCTTTTGTTCCGTCCGCACAAGTCCAAGCGCGGGTTTCTTTTTCTCCTGCCGTAATAAATGTAATCAGATTTAAAAGTTTATAAACGGACTTAATCATTTTATCTATACCGCTATCTGAGATTCCCAATTCCGCAAGATATTCTTTTGCGCCATCTTCTCCGAGTTCAACAAGCTCTTCTTCAATTCTTGCACAGATAATAACGGTTTGAGCACCATGTTTATCTGCGTATTCCTGAACTCTTTTTGTGTAGTCATTTCCTTCTTTTAAATCAAATTCAGATACGTTAGCACAATAAATTACCGGCTTTACAGACATCAAGTTGAGCGGTTTTATCACTTCAATCTCGTCTTCGTTAAAGTGGTCTTTGAGATTGATAAAAGTACCCGCCTGCAATAAATCGTTAAGTTTTGTAAGAGCATTATTTTCCAAAACCGCCAATTTGTCTCCGCCTTTTGCTTGTTTGGAAATTCTTGCAAGTCTTCTTTCTACGGATGCGATATCCGCCAATGCCAACTCGGTATTAATAGTCTCTATGTCTGAAATCGGGTCAACTTTTCCCTCTACGTGAATTGTATTTTCGTCATCAAAACATCTTACAACTTGTATGATTGCATCAACTTCTCTGATGTTGTGTAAAAACTGGTTTCCAAGTCCTTCTCCATGACTTGCACCTTTAACAAGTCCGGCAATATCAACAAATTCAATAACTGTAGGTATAATTTCTTTTGATTTGCATAAATCGGCAAGAATTTTTAAACGTTCGTCCGGAACAGTTACAACACCTACATTCGGCTCAATAGTACAAAACGGATAATTTGCGCTCTGTGCATTTTTAGTTGCTGTAAGTGCATTAAATAAAGTTGATTTTCCGACATTCGGAAGTCCTACAATTCCGGCTCTTAACATTTCTTATTCCCCTTTTCTTATAATCTATAAAAGTAATTATACAATAAATAAAAGAACAACTAAATTATACCCGAAATCATTTCTTTATTTTTCCGCATCCTCTGTGTATAAACATACAAAAACTAGAAATCCTTCAGATTGGCTGAAGGATTCATAAATTCTCTTTCTTTTCTCTTCGGTCTCGTGTTTATCTTTTTGTTAATGTCATTTGCCTTACATATATATAAAGTATATTTATAAAACATAATTTCAATCTTCATAATTTTTGTAACAATTCTTAATGAATTGAACTGGCGGAAAATCGAAAGGAGATAATAATTGATTTTCATTTTATTGTGATTTATAATATGTGCATCACATATCAAAAGAGAGAGAGCGGTTTATAGGAAGAGAGACTGATTAAACGAACTTTTCCGAAAATGAAGTTTCACAAAATAGGAGTATTTATATGAAGATTTTATTTGCCTCAGCTGAAGTTGCACCTTTTTCAAAAGCGGGCGGTTTATCCGATGTTGTCGGGAGTTTACCGAAATTTTTGGAAAAAGATGCCCAAATAGCAATCTTTACACCGTTACATGGCTGTATTGATTACAACAAATGGGGATTAAAAGAACTGGAAAATTCTGAAATGTGGATTACGTTCGGCTGTTCTCCGCAGAAATTTAAGCTCCACATGGCAAAACTTCCCGGTACAAATATAAATGTTTTCTTTGTCCAAAATGACTGGTATTTTTCTTGTTTCAAAGAAGTCTACCCGAGATGGCTTGACCCGAGATATGAACACGAAAGATATATTGCGTTTTCTCTGGCAACATTAGAATATGCAAAACAACTGAATTTCAGAGCGGATATTATTCACTCAAACGACTGGCACACAGCAATGATACCTTTATACATAAAAGCTAACTATAAGTTTGATGAATTCTGGTCTAAAACAAAGAATGTGTTTGAGATTCACAACCTAGCGTATCAAGGTGTTTGGTTTGAAGACATTTTAGACTTTGCAAATATGAGAAAAGATATTGTATTTAATGAGTGGGGGTGCGAACACTACGGACGTGTAAACTGGATGAAAGGTGCTATAAATTATTCTGACAGAGTTGTAACCGTTTCACCGAACTATTCAAGAGAAATTCTAACCGGAGAATACGGCGAAGGAATGGACTACACTCTTCGCGGTCATACAGGGAAACTGAGAGGAATTGTAAACGGAATAGATTATGATGCGTTTAATCCTAAAAAAGATAAAACTTTAGTAAAAAATTACGATGTAAATTCACTAAAAAATAAAGAAGAATGTAAAAAAGCTATTTTGGAATACTTCGGACTTAAATATAATCCGGAAAGACCTTTGATTGCGCTAATATCCCGCCTTGTAGACCAAAAAGGTATAGATTTGATTCGTCAAGTTGAAAATGATTTACGACATTTGGAAGCAGATTTCATATTCTTAGGAACGGGAGATAATGCGTACGAAAATTTGTTTATTTGGTTATCTAACAATACTCCTAATATTCGAGCTTACGTAGGATACAGAGGAGACTTAGCAAACCAAATTTACGCAGGAAGCGATTTCTTCTTAATGCCGTCGAAGTTTGAACCTTGCGGTCTCTCTCAATTAATAGCAATGAGATTTGGTTCTCTTCCTATTGTAAGAGCAACCGGCGGTTTGGAAGATACCGTAATCGGATATCCGCTTGATAATTCAAACGGATTCAAATTCTGGGGTTACAACGGTTGGGCAATGAAAGATGCAATCCTTTGCGCAATGAATGTATACAAAGACAAATATACATTTAATGCTATGAGAAAGTCTGCAATGTCGGCAGATTTTAGCTGGAAAGAAAGCGCTAAAAAATATTTGGAAATGTATAAAGAATTATAAAAAAATTAATAGTACAATCGGGTAATAAGATAATACGATTTTTTGAATTTTTGTGAATACATTTTTTGAAAAACAAAAAAATTTTTAATCGCATATTACCCGTTTGTACTATCTTAAGTTTGCAAAAAATTACAAATTTTTCTCACGCACTCCTCTTCACATTTACTAAAAAAATGTAATAAGCAGGTGGAAATTTAAAAAAAAAGCAATTGCTTTTTTAAATCGGGTTTAAAGATGCCATAGCTATAATATAGCTTTAACAAGTGTTTTAGCTGTATGTGCATTAAGAGTCTTTTTGTTAGTTTTTTACTAAAAAACCAAAAGGTTTTTTCAAAAACCAAAAAAAGCTTATATGATAATGATAATGATAATGTCAATGATAATGTCAATGATAATCTCTTATCTCTCTCTTATATCTCTCTCTTCTCTCTTATTCACATATAGAAAAACAATCCAAATTCACTCGGATGAGAATTTGTCATTGCAAGACCGATAATAGCAGTAGTAGGTTGGGTGAAACCCAACAATAACTATCCACCCGCAGAGGGTAATCTGCTTAAGAGGAGAATAGAGAGAACAGGAGAGACTGAGAGGAGAGAGACGGAGAGAGACAGAAGGAAAGGAAGAGAAGGAGAGGAAATGCCTGTATTTAAAAGGATTGCATTCTTTGTTCAAAAGAAAACATCCCGTAAATATTGAACTTTAGGTTTAGATGTAAAAAAATCTTAACAATCCATAGTTCAAAATTCAAAAACCTCTATAATTTTTCTGTTCGATAAATTTTTTGATGATTCTATTATCGAACGCAAAATGAAAAGAGGTTAATGATGAAAAAAAATAGACTTAAAACAATTACTCCCAAAAAAGTAATATTGAAAAATGAGACAGAAGGATATTTTATCCCCTGCACAGAAGAGGATTTCGGAGAGAATTCCGGCCGCGGCGACTCGCTTCCGCTTGGCTGCTATACTTATAGCGGCGAATTCTTGGATTCTCATTTAGGCTGGATTAAATCCGAAGGACAGTGGAACAGCGGAGAAATCTACACAACATTTTATGAAACAGCGGTTAATAAAATCGGTGATGATTTTGCAGGAGGAGAGATTGTTAATTCGACACAAGCTTACACAAATTATGATCTTGTTGTAAATACCGCAAATGAAACTTTCAGACTGCCTTTATTAACCGGCAGTGCAGATGATTCAAGCAATCTTTCTCTGTTTTTTAAAGCTGCCAACAAAGTTAAAAATGCGGAATTACTGGATGTTGCAACAGTTATGGAACAAGCAGTACTTCGCTCACAGTGTGAAGAAGTTCAGTGCGTAGTTGAGACATATCAAAACGGAACAAGCTGGTATAGAGTCTGGTCTGATGGTTGGTGTGAACAAGGGGGAAGAGCTACAATATCCTCTTATTTTGCTAACATAACATTTTTAAAACAGTTTTTAGATACAAATTATAATATTGGGTTTGCACAAAATTCAGTTAGTGAAGACACATATTGCGCAAATGTTAACTCTTTTACTAATAGCACTATGCAATTACGTTTTAGAGGCGGTGGTACTTTCTGTTTTTGGCAAGCCTGCGGTTACATAGAGGTGTAGTATGAAAGCAGTTAAAGAAATTGTTAGAAAATATTATAAGTATGGCAATACACCGAATGTAACTAAAGTCGGCAATCCTACAATAAGCAACGGAGTTGCCAGTGGTTTTAGTACAAGTAATTATTTAACCTTGCCTGAAAAATACGACTTGCTTATAGGTAATAAAACTTGGGAATTTTACGGAAAGTTCACTACTTCAAATAATGTTACAACTGCCCAACGTTTCTTTTGCTTAGGTTCTATGGGCGGAGTTTACCAACATGGGATTTTATTTGGCGTATACAATGGTTATGCAAACTTAAGTATAGGACAAGGTAGTAATCAAAGTTTATCTCTTAATACACAATCAGGCACTATATTATCAAATTC
>CADBPN010000016.1 GCA_902796585.1 uncultured bacterium | reverse complement strand
ATTTTGTATAGTTTAAATAAATTAAATGAAACTTTGACAAAGCAAAATAACGGTGATGTCGTAGATAAATTATTCTAAATATGAAAGACAAAAATGAGAATTAAGAGAAAAACAGAAGACGGAAATGAAAATAATATTTTTTGGATTACAATGACTGATTTAATGACAGCTCTTGTTCTTGTATTTATTGTTTTATTCTTTTATACATATTTGACCAGTTATTATGAGCAGATTCAAGAAAAAATGGAACAAGCAAAAGCGGCTTCTGCTTTAGAAGAAGCTCTGGAAGATATGAAAATTGATGCTTCTATTGATTCAAAAAGCGGTATTGTAAATATATCAGATCTTGAATTGTTTGATTTAAATAGTTATGAACTTTCTGAAAAAGGAAAAGAATATTTATCAAAATTTACACCGGCATATTTGGATTCACTTTTTAAAAATAAATTTTTAGCAGAACATATTGATAAAATAATTATAATGGGTCATACAGATTCTCAAATGTACAAAGGAGAGTATTCTGAAGACGAACAGTATATGAAAAACATGGATTTAAGTTTGAAAAGAGCGTATTCTGTTGCCAATTATATGATTAATACTCCTTATAATAAAGATAACGGAAATAGATTAAGAAAAGTTGTAATTTGTGAAGGAGCCAGTTATTCCAGACCTATAATTATAAACGGAAAAGAAAATTACGATAAAAGCAGGCGTGTAGAATTGAAAATTATGCTCAAAGATAAATCACCGGCAGAGGTGGCAATGTCTGCTGATATGAATAAAACAGAAGAAACTAAATAATGAAAAAGTTTATTTTACTAATAATTTGTTTGTTTATTACAGGTTTACTCAACGTAAATTCCGCTTCTGTTGTATATAATGACAACGGCAAGTTTGGTTTAAAAAATGAAAACGGAGATATAATTAAAAAAGCTGAATATAAAAAAATGATAAAATTAGGTGATGGAGCCTGGATTTATCAAGATGGTACAAAATTCGGTATTATCAGAGAAGACGGTTATATTGTAGTAAAACCAATTTATAATCAAGCTGAACGCATTCTGGGGAAATATGCTAAATTCAGAAAAGGCGATAAATATGGTATTTATGATGAAATGGGTTTTGAAATTTTACCTGTTGAATTTTCATCTATTGATTTACTCTATGGAGGAATGTTTGTTACATGTAAAAACTATTTGTACGGAGCAACAGATCTTAACGGTCAGATAATATTAGACAATATATTTGACGATATTTATACTCCTGAAGTTAATAAATTGATAATAGTTTATCAAGGAAAACAACTGACCATTGAAAAAGAAAAAGATGCACCTTTTACAGAACCATTTAATACTCAAGAGGTTTATAATTATGTAGAAAGCTCTGATTATGAGATTGATGCCATTACTGCTACCGGATATTATAGTGTAACATTAACAGATTATATATTGAAGCTTTTTTCATCAATATCACCTGCTTATGAACAAACAATAGATGAGCTTGTGTATTCACAAGGTGCAGATACGGTAAATGTGTTGATGAAATTCACTTGGCTTCCAAAGTTTCCTTTTGTTTATGCAAAAAAATATTTTAACAATATTATAGAGCCTTATAATGGTCCGCTTGGTGATATAAAACGCAATATAAAAACAAATAATTAGATTGAATAATTTTTAATTTGAGATCTTTTAATACAATTGTTCAAATATTCTATAGTGTTAAGTTTTTCGTTGTATAAATACTTTAAAAAATTTAAGTATGAAATATCAAAGGAGCTGAATAACATATTTATCTCAAATCCTTCAGAGCAAAATGGTTCATAATCATAAACAACATAGCTGTTGTATTTACTTTTCCACTCTTTTCTTTCTATTCTGCAGTTGTTTTCTTCTGCAATGTTTTCTACCCAATCAACAATATCTCTGTTTATATTTTTTATTTCTAAGTATTTATTTTGAAATTTTTTCATAACAATAGTTCTCCATATCCAAATTGTAATGGCTATGGATGCAACATAAATTGCCTATTAGTGCAATTCTGTGCATTATACCTAAGTGTGAAATTTTATTAATGTATAAGCATGCTATATATAAAAATCATCATCAATATATTTTTTTGGAAAATATATTGATGACTTTTAGAAAATAATTTGTAATAATATGAATATATATGAAAGAAAATATAAAAAGGAGTGAGTCAAAATGATAGAACTTACAGAAAGAGAATGTGAAGTTATGAATCTTTTAGTTTTAGGAAAAAGTAATAAAGAAATTTCAAAGGAATTAATAATTACTCCACATACAGTTAAAGCACACTTAGATACTGTGTACAGAAAATTAAATGTGCACAACAGAGTTCAAGCTACTATTGTGTATTTAAGTAAAATTAGTGGAAATATTAATACAATACATTTGTAAAGCCGGTAGTTATAAGTGCCATATTATATTTATCAGCTTTATCAATAAGTTCCTTTGTTGCGGTAGGTATTATAATTGTTCCGATTCTTCCTTGTGCTGCAACATCAATATCATGTCCAGTTAAGCCAATATCTGAAGCTAAAACAGCTTCTTTCGACATATCGCAGGAGTAATCTAATGTGTATTCTACAGATGCAGATTGAAGTCCTTGAGCGATAGCGTGGGTTTTTAAGTCTTTTGCGATAACTATTGCTTGTGAAACAGCGTGTTTTGCTACTTTCCACGCAAAAACGGCATCCTCAATCTGTTCGACTGTAGGTTTTAATTTAGAAACAATCTTAAAAGAGTCTTTATTTAATTCGCTTAAGTTAGGAGTTTGGGTTAGTGTTCCAAGAGGTGTTTCCATAATTTTATTTGATAAATATTTCTTGTAATCTTTTAATGTTGTTTTTATTGTGACGTAACAAATTTCATGATTTTCCAAGTATTCAATTGCATTTTTTGAAAATTTTGGTGCGGCAACTATATTGGTATTTTTAAAAAGTTTAACAATATCACTATCAACTTCAGAAGTTAATGTAATTGTCGAAGACATGAAATCTATAGGGTTACAATCCATCGCGTTCGTAACAGCCTCTTCCAATGTTTTACCGAGGGCTACAGCGCAAATTCCGTTTCCTGATGTTACAATTGCCCCTTTTACATCATAAAATTCGGAAGATATGTCCAGTCCCTTGAGTAGACTTATAACGTCTCTATAACTAAGATTACGGCTTGTTTCATAATCTATTGTTTTATCATTATTCTCTATACTTGCTATTTGGAACGGATTTTCTCCGCTATTTATTTTAATTTCTTCTAATATCATAAATTATCCTTCTATTATTGTCCTATGGGCGCTGATTGAAGCGGAATAGGTGCAAAATTACTTGTACTTGTCTTTTCTTCATTTCTTTGAGGAACCTCTATCGTCGGAATGTCCTTTTTCTTCATAGGGGTTAATGTTTGGTGTAAAATTTCAGCAGGTTTAATTGTGTTTGGCTTTACAACTGGAGGGATAGGAGCGTTTGTATTGTCTATATCATCAAAGCCAACCTCGCTTTCCTTTGATTTTTTAGCAGCTTCTTCCTGCTTTTTTACATCATCCTGTGTAATTACAGAAACACTTTTTGCTTGAAATGGTGTTAAAACTACTTCAGGATATTCAAAGTCTGTATTTCCGTATGGTTCTGTTGCGACAGTCATAACGTCTTTCCAAATTAGGGCCGGAATTGTACCGCCTGTTATGCCGCCCATTTTTGAATTGTCGTCATTCCCAACCCAAACTCCTGTTACAACATCAGGAGTAAATCCCATGAAGTAAGCATCTTTGCTGTCGTCAGTAGTTCCTGTTTTTCCTGCAGCCGGCTTACCAATATTGGCAGCTCTTCCGGTTCCGTTTGTAATAACAGTTTTCATTATTGCAGTCATTGTTGCTGCGGTATTAATATTTAAAACTTTGCTTGTTCTGGCTTTTTTCGCTTCATATAAAACAGTACCCCTTGATGATTCTACTCTTTCTATTGCATAAGGTTCCACTTTAAAACCACCATTAGCAAAAACACCAAAAGCTCTTGTCATTTCATACAGCTTAACACTGTTTGAACCTAATGCAATTGTATAGTCAAAAGGAATAGGAGTAGTTATGCCCATTACTCTAGCCAGTTGTATTACAGGTCTAACACCTATCTCATCCATGAGCCTTGCTGCGCACACGTTTGAGGAAACCATTAGAGCGGTATACAACGGTATTTTCCCTCTGTATTTATTCCCGTAGTTTTTTGGAGTCCAATTGCCAAGTTTTACAGGCATGTCATCTATCATATCATTAGGTGAATAACCTTTTTCAATTGCCGCTGTATAAATAAACGGCTTAAATGCTGAACCTGAAGGTCTCTGTGATTGAGTAACTCTGTCATATTGACTTTGTGAATAATCTTTACCCCCTGCATACACAAGTATTCTTCCGTCAATCGGGTTGAATGAAAATACTGCGGCCTGATTTTTTGCACCGGTCATCCCGTATGCTTTTAGGTTCTTTAATATAGCTTCATTTGCTTTTATTTGTGCTTTATAATCAAGAGTTGTAACTACTTTAAGTCCGCCATTGACAATTTCATCTTCGGCAAATCCAAGTTTTTCAAGTTCTTTCATTACATAATCACAGAAATACGGAGCCTTGTTTGTAGCGTACATAATTGGCATTGATGAAAGAGTTATTTCTGCTTTTTTCGCCTCTTCATAAGTTTTTTTATCTATGTACCGCATTTTGTACATTCTTAATAAAACTTGATTTCTGCGTTTTTTAGCCAAATCCTTATCATGATACGGCGAATAAACTGATGGTGCTTGTGGTAGTCCGGCAATTAGTGCCATTTCAGGCAAGGTTAATTGGTTCAAATTCTTATTAAAGTATATTCTTGCAGCACCCTTTACTCCATAAGCGCCTGAACCTAAATATACGTTATTCAGGTACATTTCTAAAATTTTGTCTTTAGATATAGTCTTTTCTATTTGAGCGGCAACTTGAAGTTCTTTGATTTTTCTCGAAAAAGTTTTTTCATTAGACAAGAATAAAATTCTTGAAAGTTGCTGAGTTATAGTACTTGCTCCTTGAACAACGTGTCCTGCAAGAACGTTGGCTACAATTGAACGTGTTAAACCAAACATATCATATCCCTGATGTTTGTAAAAATTCTTATCTTCAGTTGCAATAAGAGCGTTAATCAAGTCCTTTGGTACTTCTTTTAATTCTACATTGGAGTATGTATAAGCAGCAAAAGTTTTTATGATTTCTCCGTTACCGGCGCAAAATGTTGTAACAATATTTGGTTTCAATGAATTCAGATTTTTTATAGGAGGTAAAGATACTAAATATAATTTTAGCGCCAACAAACCTGCCAATAAAGCTCCTAACCCTATTATGACAATGCCGGCAATAAAACTTATAATAGAATTATCAAAAATACTTCCTTTAGAACTTCCTCGTTTCCTATTTCTTTGAATGTTATAATTCGACATTATATACTCCTCATAATAATTGACCGTTTGGCAAACAGTATTGTATATTATAAATATAATAATATTGTACCAAATAAATATTTTATAAGGGAATTTTGGAAATATATGTTAAGTTTTTTGACAATATTAAAAAATGAAATTTTATCTTATTTTGTTCCGCAAAAAGTGGAGTATAAAATTACGGGAAAATGTTTAAAATGTGGTAAGTGCTGTCGTTATATGTATAGTTTTGATACTTATACAACAACTGATTTTAAAATAATGCAATTTCTTTTTCCTGCATACAAAAGATTCTACATAAGAGGCAAGGATGAAAACGGAAATCTTATTTTTGCTTGTAAATATGTAACAGAAGAAGGTTTGTGTTCTGTTTACGATAAACGTTTAAAAATGTGTAGAAATTATCCTGCAAAGAAAATAAGTTATCCAGGAAAACTGCACGAAGGTTGTGGATATAAGGTAGAAGATAAGTCGTTTCAAACTTTTTTAAAATAACAAATTAAAAATTTTCTATAAACAATTTAAAATAACCTTGTTCATGTTCGCACACCGGACATTTGCAAGGTGCTTCTTTTCCAATATGTGTATGACCGCATTTTAAGCATATCCACTGTGAAACTTCAGATTTTTTGAAAAGAGTTTCTTTTTTTAATTCTTCCGCTAAAACAGAAAATCTGTGAGAGTGCCTTCTTTCTATATTTTGAATAAGTGTAAAGAGGTTGAAAATTTCATCAAATCCCTCTGCTTTTGCTGTTTGCGCTGCATATTTGTATATACTTTCTGCTTCATCACGTTCTGCGGTGCAAGCAGAAATTAAATTTTCATAAGTATTTCCTAAAAAGAAAGGATAATAAGAATTTGGAGTGTGCGCTCCGTTTGGAATTTCTTTGTAAAATAATTTAGCGTGTTCTTGCTCATTTTTTGCGGTTTCTAAAAAGATTTCGCTAATTTGCTCATATCCTTCTTTTTTTGCAATTTTTGCATAAAATGTATATTTGTTTCTTGCTATGGATTCACCGGTAAAAGCATTAATCAGGCATTGTATTGTTTCTGAATTTTCAAGTTTCATAGATTTCTCCTTATTCTTTTCAGAAAAATAATCGCTTATATCAAATAAAACATCAGTCAATTGGTGAAATAACAATATTAAATTTTATTAATTATTAAATAACTCAATTGTCGGTACTTTAAATTAGCTTCTAAATATGATACAATGGTTGCACATGGTATATACATATATAAAGAAAAGAGGTTATTAATGAGCAAGGATAATTCTTCAATAGGGTTCGGTGTCGGTTTGATACTCGGTGTTGTTGGCGGAATTATAGCAGGTGTTTTATATGCACCTTCTTCCGGTGAAGAAATGAGAGAAAAAGTGAAAGAGACAGTTTGTGATTTGGCAGAGAAGCATTCTCCAAAAGTAAAAGATGCTAAAAAACAAGCATTGGAATCAATTGATTTGTTGAAATATAAATTGGAAAAACAATACAAGAAATTTGGTGATATGCTAAAATCAAAAAAAATGAGAAAAGCAAAAGAATTGGAATCACTTTCTGATTTTGATTTTAATTAAAGAAAAATGAGGTCATATTATGGAAACTGCTCAATTATATCAAGGTTTGACTTTTTTAGCATATTCAACAGGAGTTATTGTGATTCTTGTAGGAATAATGTTAATTTGTGTGTTATTTAATTTGACAAAATTAACTAAAAATATTAATGACACTGCCGTTATTGTAAAAACCGAGTTAGAACCTACCTTAAAGAATGTAAATAAGTCTGTCGAAATAATTAGTGGTGTAATTATTAAAACAGATGAAAAACTTCAGAAAGTAAAAGCTTTTATGAAAAAAACACCTTTTAATATATTATTAAAAGTTGTTTCATTAACAGGAACTATTTCAAAAGGTTTTTGGGGTGGTTTAGCTTCTGGTTTTAAAATGTTTAGTAAAAAGTAGTACGTAACTTGTAGAATATAAAAAGGTTATTCTATATGTAAACTGTAAGTGATAAAAAAAGGAGAAATATTATGTCAGTAGGAAAATTTTTAGGCGGATTTGCCATCGGTGCTGCTATAGGAGCAATTGCAGGCATTTTGCTTGCACCAAAATCAGGTAAAGAAACAAGAGAAATTATAGGCAATATGGCAGAAGATATGGCAAAAAAGACTGATGAAACAGTTCAAGATATCAAAAGAAAAGCTGATAATTTAATTTCAGATGCTCAAGAAAAATCTGAAGAAATTATGGGTAAGCTTCAAGATATGCTTAATAAAAATAAAAATGAAGAAGCATAGGTGGTTTTGATAAAAAAAAGACTTTGGAATAACTCCAAAGTCTTTTTTTTTTTGCTAAATTATGTGTTGTGGCATTGCAACAGTTCCGTTATCCAAACGTTTTTGGAGCTCTCCTTCAGGTTGATAGAACGGAGAAACTGTCATTATTCTAGCTGCAATATCAGGATAGTGATAAATAAATTTTAATTCACTTTCTGTTAAAGGCTTTTGTGTGTGGACGTTTGCGTAACGAGCCAATTCCAAAATGTTTCTTGCTTCGTTTTCGTCTTTGAATTCTATTTCAAGTTTATTATATACATTTCTAAACCCTTTAATACCACCATACTCACCGGTTGTAATCATTCGGCCTGTTTCAATAATTTCAGGTTCTCCTCTTCCGAGTTCTTCAAAATCATATAATTCATAATTTCTTCGATCTTTCAACGCTCCGTCAGCGTGAATTCCTGATTCGTGTGCAAATGCATTATCACCTACCGCCGGCTGATTTATCGGAATTGGTAATCCAAATGCATAAGCTGTATATTTAGCAAGTTTCCAAGACTTAGAAAGGTCGATATTTTCATCTACCAATTTTTTATTTTTAAATCCGGCTGATTTTAGGCAAGCCAGTAAGCAGGATACTAGATCAGCATTTCCTGCTCTTTCCCCCATGCCGTTAATGGCGGTATTTATGTATGCATCTTGTCCTGCTTCTACAGCAGCAAGTGCACCTTGTACAGAACAAGCCACTGCCATCCCTAAATCATTATGGAAATGCATTTCTATAGGCATTTGAGTTTCTTTTGCTATTGTATATATTCTGTGATAGGTAGTATGCGGATCTTCATATCCTAATGTATCACAATATCTAAAACGATATGCACCGCATTTTTTTGCTTCTTTACCGAGTTTTATTAAGAACTCTAAATCACTTCTTGAAGCATCTTCTGCGTTAACACCGATAATTTTAGCGCCTTTAGAAACTGCACATTCGACAGCTTCACAAGTCATTCTGAGTATATCATCTTTTGTTTTTTTACCTAAATATTTACCTTGTATCATTTGATCAGAAGTTGATTGAGACAGATTGCAATTTTCAAGAAGCGGACAATTCGTAAAAGATTGCTCAACATCAGAAGCAATTGCCCTCATCCAACCGGAAAGTTTTGTTTTTGTTATAACTCCGCGCTTTACAAGCTCTAAGTTCGCATTAAGATAGTTAAGCTCGTGCATTGTTGTAGGGAATCCGAATTCTGATTGGGTAATTCCCATATCATCAAGCATAAGATTAATGATTGTTTTTTGAAGCTTAGCAAGTCCTAATCTGGAGGTTTGTACACCATCTCT
>CADBPN010000015.1 GCA_902796585.1 uncultured bacterium | reverse complement strand
TGTTGATAGCTTAAAATATGATGGCGTAAGATATCGAACCGTGTCAGGATGGAAACATAGCAGCACTAAGATAACCCTTGCGGGTGTTGTACTTTTAAGAAGTAGGTTTTATAAGCAAAATCTTTCTTAGTATATTTCGATAGGTAGTGGTACGGTTTTTTATATTAAAAAAGATGTTCAAAAATTTGTTAAATTATTACCCGCCCGCATACGTAACGCTTCTAAGCGTCGCTAACGTCTGCGCCCTCCCTGATTAGGGAGAGCGTCAATCAGCAAGCTAAATGTGCAAAATAGTCATTTTGTTATTTATTATGCTTTTTTAGGAATGTGTGTCCATTCAATACCGGGGGTGTTTGGTGCATGGTTGTTATCTCCTCTTTTTACAAGTTCTGTTCCTATAGCTTTTAAGATACCGCTTGGGTCTTGATTGTAGACTTTACCTTTTTTCTGTACCCAAACATCTTTGTTTGCAGTTTCAGATAAACAAGTTATATTGAATACTCCTTCTGTAGTTGTTGCTTCGACTTTGAATTTGAGTCCGAAAACTCCGACACCGGCACAGTCTATAACATAGCTTTTTACTTTGTTTCCGTCTGTACTATCAGCTTCTACATCACTGATTCGACCTTTTATCCATTTATCAACACCGGCAGTCTCATTATTAGCTGCTGCAAGTATATATTTACCTTTTGCTATCAACTTTAAAGCTTCAACCGTCAACGGTTTATTTGGAGTAAATACATTATTATTATCCAGAGTTCCAAATTTGTTTAGTTTTGCTTTGTCTTCATCAGTGAGTCCTTCAGTAGCAACTACTGTTTCCGGTTGTTCCGGTCTAATTTCCGATTCGGGTTTAGCCGGATCTTCGGGTTCAGCATCATTATCGTTTATAACATCGTCGATACCCCCTCTGCCTTCGGTTTCTGTTGCAGGTTTTTTCTTTGAAGAACAGTCACAATTACATTTTACTGTTGTTGCTGTCGGGACACTGTTACCCCAGAAGTTACTAAAACCTCCGAATAATCCGCCTAAGCCGAATCCGCCAAACATGTTGCCGAAACCTCCGAATAGTCCGCCCATACCGAATCCGCCAAACATGTTGCCGAATCCTCCGAATAGTCCGCCCATACCGAATCCGCCAAACATATTACCGAATCCGCCGAGCAAGCCGCCTAAGCATTGACCGAGTCCAAGTCCAAAACCGCCCCAAAAGCCGCTAATTCCTCTGCTGAATCCGCCGCCCATGTCAATATTGTACGTTGTATTAAAAACACTTGAAAATCCGCCGCCACTTCCGCAATTAAAACTGCAGCAAGGCGGTTTTGCCGTCATACCATACGATTTTAGCAGAAAATGTGATCGTACCATACTTGTTACCTCGTTAGTTTACATCTTATATATATAAAGTATTTATAATTTATACAATTTCAAAATGCATATAATTTGTTACATTTCTTAACACTTAAATATTCAATCCGAATAATTACGAAATATAAATAATTTGAGGTAATAATGTGTTTATTGTTTATACAGAAAATTTGATTATTTAACAAAGCAATATCGGCTTCCGAAACGGGAAACAGGTTCAGAAGCAGTTTCTAAATATTCACTCAAATTAAATCCATTCACCGGAAGTGAACAATAACTGCTTTTTAACATCTTCTTATCAAGAATTTCCCTGCGTGATAAAATTTTTGTAACCGTTTCATCAAATGTCATATTTTAAAATCCAAACTTCTCTTATTGCTCTATTTTATAATAAATTTAAATTTTTGATAATAATTCTCTTAATAATTGTAAATTTTTATATCAAAAATGGCATGTTCATGATAACATCTATTCTGAGGGTAACTGATGAACGTTCAAGAAGTAAGAGATGGTTTTATAAAATTTAATGCCGATGAAAACATTTACCTGTCTTCATTTGTGCAAGTAAAAGGAAGTGACAAAAATTATATTGCTCAAGTTACAAAAAAAACAGAGGATACTGCGTACGCAAAAATTTTGTTTCTTATGAATAATAATTCTATAGAAAACTATGATAAAACTCTTCCTCCGGAAGAAGCCGAAGTAGTTGAGTGTACAAAAGAAATAATAGATGATTCAATAAGTATAGAAAACCCGGTCATTGCAGGAAAAACTCAGAATGGTGACTTAATCAAAACTGATTTGTCGGTTTTTGATAAAAAAATATTAATTAGCATTGATAATATAGACAGTAACAATATAATTGTAAAAAACCTAACGAAGCAGTTTGAATACAACGATAAAAATACGATTATTATAGATTCACAAGGTATTATAAATGCGCATAAATATTTGGCAGGAGTGGATTTTAAACTGCCTCTTGATACGTCATCACTGATTTATATGTACAATGAATGTCTGAATGATACAACATCAGACAGTAAGTCAATGATTGTAGATATATTTAAAAATTTGTCTGAATATTCAAAAACTGTAGATTTTTTACCGTTTAATGTCTTAAAGACAATCGTTGATGATATGGTTGATAAATCCCATGTATTTAAATTACTTGTTTTAAAAAACAAATTGCAAAAATTTAGCAAGGCAGGATATTTTGCCAATAATTCGGAAGATGTTCTTAAACTTGATAGAATATTGAATTCAAAGTGTGCCGTAATTGATGTTTCAAAACTTGATGCACAGTTTGCAAACTATTTTATCAGTTATTTATATGAAAAATTATCTGAGAAAAACAATACAAATGTAATATTAGAATTGTCTAATGTTATAACAAAGAAAAATTTGAAAAATGTTATATGTGATAGTCCTGTCAGTACAACGACTATCATTAACTCGAATTTCAAGTACTTAAATGATATAAAAAATTATTTTGATAATTTTATTATTACAAAGTCCTTACAAAATAATAAAGCATTTAATATTTATTCTTCTTTCCTTCAAGCAATGAACGATAATGAAGCTTTGATTGTAGGAGAAGGTACAAATTACATCCCGTTCGTATCTAAAGTAGAAATAATAGAGGATAAAATTGAAACTTCTGTAAAAATTCCGTCTGAACAGATAGCAGAGGAAGAATTAAATCAATCTATTGAGAGTGAAGCATCAGATGAAGAAATTTCAGAAATTGCAGAAGAAATAAACGACGAAGATGTAATTCAACCAAAAGAAGAATTGGAATATACAAATAATGATTACATTGACGAAATTTCTATAGATGAATCTGAAATTGAAGACTCCAAATCATTATCGGAATCGGAAATTATTGCAAATATAGATGAAAGAACGGAAAGTGTAATAGCAGATATTACTGAAAATCATGAAATTCCTGAAAATATTTCTATGTTTGATGATGAAAATGAAGCTCCGTTAATTTCGGAAGAAGACCTTGATAAAAATAGATATTCAGAAGAATTAAGCGAAGAAGATTTGAATGATGCCGGTATCAATTCAGCAGAAGAACTATTGGAAGAAAACGCTGAGGGCTTGTATGTGCAAGACAATGAACAGCCGGAAGCAGATAGTATTGTAATTGAAAACGAAGAAAATGAAGATTTTTCGCTACTTGATACAGACTTAAACGAAATTGATGACAGTGAGTTTAACTCTGAGGATAGTTTGATTTCTGAAGATAACACAGATTTTGCATCAGATGAGGAATCTTTAGAAGAGCCGGAAGAAATAAATGTAAATGATATAGATTTACTTGATGAGTATAACGAAAATGAAGTATCAATAGATGAACAAGTTGATTTTTCTGATGAACAAGCA
>CADBPN010000014.1 GCA_902796585.1 uncultured bacterium | reverse complement strand
TAAAACTTAATATGGGTAGGTGGCCGAGTGGCTAAAGGAGACAGACTGTAAATCTGTTCTCGAGAGGGTACGGTGGTTCGAATCCACCCCTGCCCACCACTTTAAAAGACTTCTTCGGAGGTCTTTTTTTGTTGGGTAGATTCTCTCGTATTGTCTTACGACAATAGGTTCTCCCCTCCTATGGCTTGCGTTGTGCTAATCGTTTATTTTTTCTTTTGTACGGAAAACGTGACATTTAGTCACCTTTTCCTGTCCGCCATTGGAGTCCTTACCCCTGCCCACCACTTTAAAAGACTTCTTTGGAGGTCTTTTTTTGTTGGATGAATTCTCACGCATTGCCTGACGGCAACGGGTTCTCCCCTCTATTGGCTTTTGAAGTATATAAAATTTTTTTTATTTGTTTTTTTTTTGTAAATTTTTGTAACAAATTGTTCTGTATCCTGCAATTTTCTTAACAAAAAATACTTTATATATATAAGGTTAGGTTTATATAGGTTAGGTAAAGTATGGGAATGCCATCAGTAAACTATCTTGGCTTTTTAGAAAGCCAATTATATCCGTACGGAACGTCGTACAACCAAAATTGCCCGAGTTTTGCAAATGGTTACTTCGCCGGAGCAAATCGATATGCATTAAACTCAGGAAGTATTTTCCCTGCTTATCAGCAATATCATAATTCATTAAATACAAATACACCGTCATTTCAGGGTACTCATGGTGCTACGCAAGCTCAATCCGGACAAAATGGGCAAAACGGAGTCGGATTTGGAGCTTCTCAAAGCGATTTGGATATTTTAGGTGATAATTACGTAAAAGGAATGCGACCCAGTGAATCTTTGATGGGTGCAGCCGCAGGTGGTGCCGTATTTGGTATGATTAATAATTTAAGGTGGTTTGCGCATCCATATAATTCAATAATGGCAGCGAAGAGTACAAACGGAATACTCAAAGAGATGGGAAATGTTGGAACTGAACTAAACAAATTCTGGAAAAATCCTGAAACGAACCAACTTGCAAGGGATTTCTACTATA
Source organism: uncultured bacterium (assembly GCA_902796585.1). Lineage (GTDB taxonomy): Bacteria > Cyanobacteriota > Vampirovibrionia > Gastranaerophilales > Gastranaerophilaceae > CAG-196. The sequence goes on along the minus strand of CADBPN010000014.1, from coordinate 3,418 downwards.
GAGTACACAAACTTGAAGGTATGAATCCGGAACTCTCGAGATTACCATTTGCAAAGAGACAATTATCGGAAGGAACATATAAGCAGTTATTAGAAGAAGCCAAACGACTCGCCGGAAATGCAAAGCCAACTGATAAAAAGTGGCTGGAAGAGGTCGCTACTCTAAATGAAAAAATAAGAATTGCAAACGATGCTCAGACAGGTTGGTTAAATCAAGGTTGGCAAAAGATAAAAGGAATATTTACCGATAAAGCAGGAGTAAAATCCGTAGAAGACAGATTAAAAAATACAGATGCTATAGAAACGGCAGCGAAAAAAGCCTTAGAGAAACAAGGAAGTAAACTTACTATTGGTAAAGCTCTAAAACACAGTTGCGGTTGGAAGAGTGCAGCTCTTTGGATTGGTATGGAACTCTTGATGGGACTTGGAAATATATCTACTGCATTTAAAGCACAAAATAGCGGTAAAAAAGAGTATGAAAACGCAGGTTGGAAACAACTTGGTCAAACAATATTCAAAGGAGCCGGAAGTGCGGCAGGTTGGGCTGTCGGTGAAGGTTTGGGTACTTGGGCAGGAGCTGCAATAGGAACTGCAATTGCTCCGGGTATTGGAACTGCAATAGGTGCCGTTGCGGGTATGATTGGAGGTTCAATTGGTATGTGGTTAACCGGTAAACTTACTCAAGGTATAGTCGGTGACGATATTGCAACAAAAATAGAAGCTGACAATTTGAAGAAAACACCTGAAGGGCAAGTTCAATTATTACAACACACGATTCAGCAAATTCAGGATGGTAAAAAAGTAGACCCAAGAACAATGATGGCAGCGCAAAATGTCATGAATGTATACGCATAAAAATTTAAGATAAATATCCTTATAAAAGTAACCTATTTCTCATCACGAGGAAGCATGTAAAAAGTACCATAAACATTAGTTTACGGTACTTTATTTTTTAATAAACAATATTTTCTGTTATTTTTTTGAATTTGTCATTTCATTTAAGATAACATAAGTAGCTTCCCAGCTGCTCATTCCGCCTGACATTTTGTACTGATTCAAGCTTTTAGCTCTTTCTTTTTTAATTTTTTCTTGTTCTTTGTTGAACTTATTGAGCTGGCGTTTTGTTGAAGTTCTTTTTTTAACGATAGGAGTTGCATAAGTCAAGAAGTTTCTGTACTCTTGGCAATTATATCCCACCTTAACTTTATCTGCATAATTGTATGTCAAATAATTATATACGCTCATTGCTCTTTCTGAATTAGATGGTTTTCCCAAGGCAATTTCTATATTGCTTCCGGGCATTTTTGTAATAACAACTACCATTGCAAGCGGATTGTATCCTGCATTAATCATTAAATCAACGCCTGTCATGTCAGCAAGCTTGTAGTCTTTTAATGTAGTTTGTGTTGATACATATTCAGAATTTGCTGCAGTATTTAAGATATTGTTTTCTGCCAATTTTTCTCTCAAAGCTTGTTTTGCAGCGTTTCTGAACTTATCCTTTGAAGCTTTGCCGTTAATAATTTGACCTAATTCTGTTCCGATAACGGCGGCAACTTCGTTGTCATTTCCCGCGTATGAAAGTTCTGTGCTTGAAATTTGAACGATATTTGTTGTTGTGGCAGTTGAGTTATCAGCAGCACCGTTAACCACTTTAAATGTTAATTTGTGCGGTAAATTGTTTTTTGTAACCATTGCTTCTCCGACAGTTGCAACTCTGTCAGCGGCAACCCAAGTTCCTGCAAATGCCGGTACAGAAAGTACTGCTAATGCAAAAACTGATAAAATTAATTTCTTCATCATACCCTCCTTATTGATTTGTAATTTTATTTTACTACAACAAAATAATAAAAGTAAAAACATGAGTCTGCGAAAAAATTACAAATTTTTCTCATACACTCATATTGTAAAGATATATTTTTTAATCCTTTTACTTCATTTGTTCTATTATCTGAAATATAGTTTATGTTATTATATAGAAAAAGAGAGGTAAAAATGGACAGATTTTATATTACGACGGCAATAGATTATGTAAACGGAGCTCCGCACATTGGTCATGCTTACGAAAAAATATTAACGGATATAATTTACAGGCATTATACTCAAAGATGTGAAAATACTTTTTTTCTAACAGGAACCGATGAACATGGTATAAAAATCCAGAAAACCTCAAAAGAGCAGGGAATGTCAGAACAAGAGTTTTGTGATATGAATGCTCAAAAATTCAAAGATACCTGGAAAGCTCTCGGGATTGATTATTCCAAGTTTATAAGAACAACGGATGCAGAACATGAAAAAGTTGTTCAAAAAATATTCAAAAAACTGGTTGATAAAGGTGATATATATAAACATTCGTATACCGGACTTTATTGTTCAGGCTGCGAAGCTTTCTTGAGTGAAAAAGACTTAACAGAAGACGGACTTTGCCCGGATCACCAAAAGAAACCGGATGTTGTAAGTGAAGAAAATTACTTCTTTAGATTAACGAAATACAAAGATGCTATTGCAAAACATATAAGAACAAATCCTGATTTTATAATACCTTCATTCCGAGCAAACGAAGTATTAAATCAACTGGAAAATATTGAAGACATTTCAGTTTCACGTTCTAAATCCAACGTTAGTTGGAATATTCCGGTATTAGGCGATGATGAACAAGGTATTTATGTGTGGATAGATGCTCTTTCAAATTATATAACTGCAATCGGTTATGATCCGGACGGAAGCAGTGAACAGTTTAACAACTTATGGCCTTGTGATTTGCATGTAATCGGTAAAGACATATTAAAATTTCACAGTATATACTGGCTTGGAATTCTAATGGCATTAGATTTACCGCTTCCTAAACATATATTAGCTCATGGCTGGATTACAATCGACCAAACAAAAATGTCAAAATCACTTGGTAATGTAATTTCTCCAACCGGAATATTGGAATCTTTTGATTTACATATTCCTGATCCGCTGAGATATTATATGGCAACATCTGCACCTTGCGGAAAAGACGGAAATTATTCCGATGATGATTTTAAAGAAAAAGTTAATGCCCATCTTGCAAATTCTATGGGCAATCTTCTTAACAGAACACTTTCTATGCTGGTTAAATATTTTAACGGAGATATCAAGCCGGAATTTTTGGGAAAAAATGAATTAGAAAACTCTTGTCTTGAAACAATTAAGGCTGTAAAACATCATTTCGATTTTTATGAAGTTGCCGAAGCAGGACAAAAAATAATCGAATTAGTTGATACAGCAAATAAATATGTAACAGATAATGCTCCTTGGACACTTGCAAAAGAAGGAAATATGGAAAAATGCGGTATAGTGTTAACAAATGTGCTGGAAGCAATGTGCGTGATAACTTCACTAATTTATCCGTATTGTCCTAATATTGCTAAATCAATGGCAGAACAGCTTAG
>CADBPN010000013.1 GCA_902796585.1 uncultured bacterium | reverse complement strand
GTTTTTTAATCGCGTGTTTCTCTTTTTCTTTTGGTTCGTTTTCTTTTTCTCTTTGCTTCGCAATCAAAGAGAAAAAGAAAATGAAGTCAACTATAAAATTTGATATTTTTGACCGAAACCCATCTGTGTACGTAAGTTTCGCAATCGCTCAACAACGTACACTGTCTTCCCTATCCGGGGAAGACGAGCCAACGTCCATAATCAAGAAGATTCCTGTTTACACTTAATTCTTTTTGCACAATTTGCGCTCTTTTTGTATATTTTTGTAACAATTTGTTTAAATTTTATCAAATTTAAACTTTTACCTGTTTTAATGTAAGCAGCCGAAATAATATGAAAGGAAACTCAGTTGAATCCTATCCAAGGAAACACAAGCGGTCGTTTCGCGAAATTTGTTACAGCAATGACAAAGCATGATGCTTTGGCTCCTATTGTTGCGCTTGAAACTTGTGTTGTTACCGGAAGAACTTATCAGGCATACAAAAGAGGCAAGGGAGATGAGGCGAGAGAACGTTTTATAGAAGAAACAATGGGCTCAATAACCTGGCTGCTTGGGGTAAAAACGCTTAATGCTTTAGGGGATAAATTATTAGTTAAAATTTTCGGCAAAAACTTTGATGTTGGTACAGATAAAATATTAAGAACTCCGTTTGAGAACTTTATGAAGAAAAATCCTGCACCTAAAGGATTAAATCCGACGCAAATTGCTCTTATTAAGAGCGGAAAAGTATTAACAAGTATTATTTTGGCAAACTTATTTATCGGTTTTGTGGTTCCAAAACTCAACCAAGCTTTGACTGTTAAACTGAGAAAAGAACGCAAAGCTGAAATGCAGCATCAGAATAATAAAGACACCTTTATTATTCAGCAAAACGATAACAATGCAAATGCTACTTCATTCAAGGGCGGTCCGATGAATGCAATTAATGCATTTACTAATGTTATTGAAAATACAAATACAGGACAATTGTTATCCAGCGATTGCGGTATTGCAGGCGGAAGAATGTATAACGCACGTTCAAAAGAAGAACGCAGAGAAATTGCGATACGAGATATCGGTTCAATTTATTTCTATATGTGGGCTTCCTCTCATGTTGGTAATGTTCTTAATATGATTGAATGCGGACACCCATCACGTTTGAATCCAACGACAGCCGGCATTCTAGATAAACATTTGCAGGAATATATATCTAATAATAACGGCTCGATGAATGTTGATGAATTTAAGGCGAAATTCTTAGGAGACAGGATTAAGACTTTTGATAAGGAAGGACTTGTATTTGCAAAAGAAAAACAATCAGCAATAGGAAAGTTATTTAACAAAAATCCGCTGGAAGTTACTACTCTGGCTAACTTTGAAAAAGTATACAATGACAATCCGGAATTGATTAATAAAGCAAGAGAAATGGCAAAATTGCAGCCTCTCAGAGCAGGTGAAGCCGTCTTAACTAAACAACAAGTTATTGATACTTTGAGCAAGGCAGAAATTGATAATCCAAAACTGTTAGATGAAGTATTCACCGAGTTTACTAACGGTGCAAGCAAAGATGAGCTCAAGTATGTTTCTAATAAGAGCCTTTATAAGTTAAAATCTGAAATGGAACAATATGTAGAGACTGTTTGTAAATCAGCTAAGAACGGAAAAGTAGATAAAAAGCTCTTAGATACGATTAAGAAGAAAAACTTAACCTACAACGGAATAAATTTTGCAGCCGGATTTATTACAGCAGCTGCTTTCTTGTCAACATTTATACCAAAAATTCAATACTATATTACAAAGAAAAAGACAGGAGTAGATGCATTCCCAGGTACATACGACTTCGAGCATCATAAAGAAATCGATTAACATTAAACTTGTTTATTGTATTTTTTTATGATACAATTCCCCCAGCCGTACTCCACGGGGAATTAGCGGTTCTCTCGACTCGAACGCTATAATGCGAGGTGCAGAGCCTACTGTGAGGGGTATAGTAATTGAGCCTATGTTTATAGGATTGTTGATAGCTTAAAATATGATGGCGTAAGATATCGAACCGTGTCAGGATGGAAACATAGCAGCACTAAGATAACCCTTGCGGGTGT
>CADBPN010000012.1 GCA_902796585.1 uncultured bacterium | reverse complement strand
CAAACCGCCTATCTCTCCTTGGAGAGAACGAAGCTGTTGGAACGATAGTGACGTACAGATTCGCAGAGAGGGTTACTATTTTTTACAGTTTTTATTTTTGTGTGTTGATTATTTTTACCCTCTCCAAGAATTTCTAAAATTCCAACAAATTTTGAAATTCTATCCTCCCACAAGGGAGGTTGGTTTGTTTACCTTCTTAAACCCTACTTTCTTATTCACTTAAAAAAATAGTCTGTTCTCTGTCCGGCCCGACACTTATTATACCGATTGGAGCACCTATTAAATCTTCGACTTTAGATATATATTTTTTAGCGTTTTCCGGCAAATCTTCATATTTTCTAATATCACTCAAAGATGTTTTCCAACCGGGCATTGTTTCATATATAGGTTCTAAATACTTATGAATAAATACATCTGTCGGATATGACGTATAAACTTTATCGTTTCTGCAATCTTTGTATGCAGTACAAATTTTGATTTCATCAAAAGTATCAAATACATCAATCTTTGTAAGCGCAACTTTAGTTATGCCGCCTACAAGAACTGCATATTTCATAATAACCGAATCAAACCATCCGCATCTTCTCGGACGTCCGGTTGTTACACCAAACTCATGCCCGATATCCTGAATCTTTTTCCCTGTTTCATCTGTAAGTTCACTTACGAAAGGTCCTTCACCAACTCTTGTTACATAAGCTTTTGTAACTCCGACTACCTCATTAATCATAGTAGGGCCATAACCGCTTCCTGTTGAAGCTCCGCCGCCTATCGGATTGGAACTTGTTACAAACGGATAAGTTCCGTAATCTATATCTAACATAACCCCCTGAGCACCTTCAAAGAGGATTGTTTTATCTTTGAATCTATTCAGCATGTCTTGCCAATCAAATGCAACGTAAGGCTTAAACAATTCCGCATATTTTTCACATAATGAAATTATGCAGTCCTTTGTGTACGGTTCAATTCCATATACTTCTTTCAGCATTTTATTTTTCACCGGCAAAATCATATCCAGCTTTTCGTTTAAAGCTTCAAATGAATACAAATCCTGTATTTTCAATCCTATTCTTGCCATCTTATCCGTATAAGTCGGGCCGATTCCTTTTTTTGTAGTCCCGATTTTACCCTTGCCGGCATTTGCTTCACTGTATCCGTCAATTTCTATATGATACGGCATTGTTATTGAAGCAAGAGGAGATATTTTTAAATTCTTAAAATTTACCCCCTGAGATTTTAATTCATTGAATTCTTTTTCAAATGATTCCGGATGAATAACAGTGCCTGCTCCAATAAAACAAACCGTATTGTCATACAAAATTCCTGACGGTATCAAGTGAAACTTATAAGTCTGTCCGTTTGTAACTACAGTATGTCCTGCATTACAACCTCCTTGGTATCTTATTATTAAGTCTGCCTTTTGAGCAAGTAAATCAGTAATCTTAGCTTTTCCTTCATCTCCCCATTGAGCGCCGATAACTACCGTATTTTTCATTATTATTCCCCTTTCAGATAATAAAACCGGCTGTTAACCGGTCTATTATAAACTTATCTTTGTTGTTGTGCTTGCTGCGCTTGTCTTAATTTTAATTGTTTTCCTTGTATATCAAGCATTGCATTATGAGCCATCACAAACACCGAACAAAGCTTATGATTTTTCATATACCATGCGCAATTTTCTTGCATACAAACTATCTCAACTTGCGAGCCTACACTCATAAGCGGACATAAAGGTATTGTTTTTTCATCAAAAGCCATTCGTTCTTCTCTCCTATATTATCATCTTGCCATTTGTAACAAATTACAATTTTCGTCGCGTTTCCGCTCCTCATCTTTGTATATCTTTGTTCTGTTTATTACTTCATCAAAATCTATTTCATGCGCATTAAAATCCGGCCCGTCTACACAAGCAAATTTTGTTTTTCCGCCTACTGTAACTCTGCAAGCTCCGCACATGCCGGTTCCGTCAACCATAATCGGATTCATGCTTGCTTCTGTATAAATACCCTTGTCTTTTGTTAGATTAGCAACCGCTCTCATCATTGGCATCGGACCAACTGCAATAGCATAATCTATTTTTTCTTGGTTCATAAGACGTTCCAAAACCTGTGTAACGAAACCTTTTTCACCTAATGTTCCGTCATCTGTCGTTATAAATAATTCAGTACAAGCATCTTTCATTTTATCTTGCCAGAAAATTAAATCTTTATTCCTTGCTCCCATAATCATATAAACTTTATTGCCTGCTTCTTTAAAAGCTTTTGCAATTAAATAACAAGGAGCTGCACCGTAACCGCCGGCTAAACAAACTACTGTTCCGTAATTTTTTATATGAGTCGGCTGACCTAACGGCCCCACAATATCAACAAGTTCATCTCCGACATTCAATTCCGCCAGTTTTTTTGTAGAGTATCCGACTGCCATAAACACAAGAGTTAATGCTCCCGTTTCTCTATCTGCATCAGCTATTGTTAACGGAACTCTTTCTCCGTTTTCTTCCGCTCTAAAAATTATGAACTGTCCGGCCTTTGCATTTCTCACAACAAAAGGTGCATGAACAGTTATCTCGTACTGGTTCGGACAAAGCTCTTTCTTTGATAATATTGTATAACCCATTAACTAAAACCTCTTACTTAATAATTCTACAATAAATAATATACACAGTAAAGAATTTATTAATAAAATAAAAAACCCTTTCTTGCAGAAAGGGTTTGGAATCTTTTTTAATTAATTCCTCGTAGAAGGTTAGTGTGTAGGTTGTATGAAAGGTTTGTGTTATGTGTTTCGTTTAATATCTTCGTATTTTGCTTACATATATATAAAGTATTTTTCTTAGTCCTAATTTCACAAACTCTTTAAAACTTTACAAAAGTTTACATAATGAGGATGCGGAAAATTTTTGATTTTTTCGCAGACCGGAATAATTCTGAATTCAACCGCATTGATTCAATTTTTATCATTATGCTAAACTTGAATTATAAAATTATTAATTTTGCACAAACGTAGGTGAAGTATGGAAAATTATTTTGAACTGAAAATTTCAATAAATCCTAATATAGAAGACATCGTTTCGGATATATGTTTCACAAATCTGAATTGTGAAGGCGTTGTTTTAGCGGAAGAAACTTATAAAGACTTAGTTATGACATCAACAACAGAAGGAACTTTAAGGGTATTTTTAACAGAAATAAATAACAATCCTGTTGAAATACTAAAAACAGAACGAGAATTGCTTAAAGCAAGAGGATTCTCAGATGAAGAGCTCGGAAGCTGGGAAATCACGCTTGACGAAAAAGAAAATCAGGATTGGTCAAAAAAATGGAAAGAAAAATGGACTGTAACACACGTAACTGATAATATTGCGGTAGTTCCAAGCTGGTTAAATTATACGCCAAAAGAAAATGAAGTTACTATTACTTTGGATCCCGGCTGTGCATTCGGAACAGGAACTCACCAGACAACTCAATTATGTATGAAGGCTATGGAAAAATATTTGCAAAAAGGTGACACAATGGCAGACATCGGAACCGGCTCCGGAATATTAGCAATTTTAGCAAAAAAACTTGGCGCAAAATCTGCATACGGCTGCGATAACGATGACACCGTAATAGACGTAGCAAGAGAAAATGCATTAAAAAATGACGTGGAATGTGAATTTGAACTTAAAACAGCTGATAAGCTTACCGCAAAGTTTGATTTTATATGCGCAAATATTTTACATAACGTACTATTTGAAATAATGGGTGATTTAAAAAATCTTATGAAAGATTCTTCAATACTTTCTCTAAGCGGTATTTTAGATGAAAAAAAAGATGTTGTTATTGAGGCAATAAACAGAGAAGGATTGAAAATAAAAGATATTCTGACACAAGATCAATGGATTTCTTATGTCGTTACAAAATAATATTTTTATACCATTGGCGCATTTGTAAAGATATAGTATAATAAGGGTATGAGGAAGAGGTTAGCATTATTTTTATTAAGCGTATTTCTTATAAATCCTGCCGTATACGCTGAATACGGTCAGTTTAGCGGTCATGCCGAATACAATGACCAATTTGCGAAACCCGAAGAAGAACTGTTTACAGGAAAAACAGAAACCCTTGAAAAAAAAGATGTCATAGAAATGACAGTTTCTCAAGTCTTAGATGCCTCTTTTTCTATGGAAGGCGATGAATTCTTTGCCAGAATAACTTCAGATGTATTAGGAGATAAAGGAGTTATCCTGCCCAAAGGAACAATTGCACATGGAACAATTGTTCAAAAAGGAGAAGCAAAACGCTTGGGACGCAACGGATACATTGAGTTGAGCTTTGACGAACTAATTACTCCGGACGGAAGAACAATCCCCATCGAAGGTAAAATGTCTACCAAAATGCATCCGATTAAGGAAGCTGCAAAAATAGTTGCAACCGATGTTGGCTACACAGCATTAGGAGGTGCTATAGGCGGATATACGGCATTAAATTTGCTTGGTCTTGAGGCGGCAGTTGCTTCACATGGTTGGACACTCGCAGGCGGTGCTGCCGTTGGAGGAACTGTCGGTCTTGGAATGTCGTTATACAGAAAAGGAAAAGATGTTTTAATTTCCCCGGGCGATGAAATTAGAGTTAAAATAATGAATAATGTTGAGCTTCCGGTATACAGAGAAGAAGTTCTCAAACAAGAAGAACTTAAATATCCGGGATTGGACATAAGAATAGCAAATATTTTGTACGAAAAAGACCCGTTTGGAGAAGTCAACACAATAACTCTATCTCTATCTATTTCTAACATGTCTAAAAAAACATTTTCCGGCATGGATTTAACATTGGTAAATGACTATAATTCAGTATTTAATCCGTCAATTTTCGGAGATACAAGAATAATGTTTTCACAACTCAAACCCGGTGACAGAATTGCAGGTAAAATATCTTTTGCCGTTGATAATGTAAAACATTCGTTTTGGCTTACTGTAAATGACAGAAGAACTAAAAAACCGGTTGCAAAAATTTCTTTGGATAATGCATACAAAAATGTTTCTGATGAAGCAAAAAAACGCAATGCAAAAATACGAAAACCTAAAAAGAATTTCTATAAAGAAAATGACCCGTTTGATATTTAAGCCAAAACTCACCCTTTTCAGAGAAATTGTTACAAAAATTTACATTTAAAATTACGTTATTTTTAGCATTTTTTTGCATAAATGTCACCGAAATCACTAAATATTTTTATTTTTTGCAAGTTTTAGCGACTAATGTTTCTATAAATTATAAAAATATTCAAAAATTCGTCTTTACAATTCCTTAACATTTGACAAAAATTAGGCAATTTTTTATTTCTCGCGCTTTTAAATATATATATAGGCTGATATAATAGCTTATAGTTAGAAGTATATGTGTATGATTAACAAAATCAGTGTAGACGACAATACCGGCATTATAAATAGCAAAATGTCCCGTAGAAATAAAGAAGATAACCACTCCCCGGCATTTAAGGGTGCGGAATCTATTGTGTTATCAGGAATTCAGGCATGCGAAAAAATGCCTATGATTAATGTTGCGGTTATTGATTTGTTATCAGCAATTCTGCCCAGAACTATTGTTGAATCTATGACAAACTGGTTTGCCGGTTTTGAAGCCTTTAGAAGAGAGTCCTCAGGACTAGTAGTAAATTGTTTAATTCCGAGTGTAATTACATTAGGCATAGCTAAATGTTTGAACCCTGCTTTTATGAACAAGGCAGCAAAAGGCGCAAATATGTCATCTTGCTGGGCAGATAAAGATTTAATTCAAAAAGCTACAGATTATTACAAAAATTCATCGTCTAAAGATAAAGTACAGGAATCAATGAAGAAATTAATTTCTGATATTGAAGGAATTGACGGTCAAAATAAAGTTAATTTCAAAGATACATTAGGCGAAGAAAAAATTAACGAATACGCAAAGAAGCTTGCGGAAATTTCAAGAAACGGCAGTACCGATTCAGAAATGAAAAAAGAAATCAAAAAGATTTCCGAAGAAATAACATCTAAAACTCACGTCGGTGAAAATATTAATATTGGTGAGATTAAAGCTTCTACGGTTAATTCATTATTAGAAGATTCAGCGAAATACTTTAAAGAATTTCAAAAAACATCAGGCAGAGGATTACAAATCGAAGAATTTGCACAAAAATGCAAAGGAATGGTCAGAACTAAAAGTATACTTGGTATGGCGGTTGTATTACCTCTTGCTGCTTCAATGCAATATATAAATCGCTGGATAACAGGTAAAGTATCCGGAACAAAAGGCGCTCCTATATATGATGATTTTGCAAAAGGTGAAAATATAGAAGAAAATCCTAAAGCAAAAGAAGGTTTGTTAAAACAAAAAATAATATCAATTTCGTCTATGATTGGCGTAGGATTGGCTTCAATGATGAAAATGCCTAGCTGGAAAATGCTTGATTTTAAAGGTATCTTCCCAACAATGGATCAGGCAAGAATTATTTCAACGTGCACATTCTCTTCAAGAATGGCTGCGGCAGATGACAAAAATGAACTTGCTGAAGCAACCGTAAGAGATATTGCAACATTCTCAAGCTTATACTTCTTGGGTGATTATGCCGCAAAAGCTGCTGCAACAATCATACAGAAAACAAAAGGTATTGAACTTCTAAATGATATGAAACCAATAGATAAAAATGCTAATTCACTCTTAAAATTCTGGCATTGGGTGAAAGATGTAAATATCAAATCATCAGATGAAGTTGTAAGCAAGACAGAAAGAATGTTAAAAGGAGCAGCTCCAACAGCAGAACAAGCTAAAACGATAGAAATGGAAATTAAAAACGCAAAGAATTTACGTTCTGCTTGTCAAGTTGCTAACATCGGTGTATCATTAGCATTGTTAGGGTTAATTATTCCTATATTCACTCGTCGTCACACAAAGAAAAAACATGAAGCAGCCCTAAAAGAAATACAACAAAATTCTCAAACACAGTCGAATGATAAAGATGAAAAAACGGCAGTAATAACACCGCTTGATGTTAAATATTCAAAATTAACAGCAGGGTTTAGAGCCGAGAACAGACAATCAGCATAAATAGCAAGGAAACTATGCAAGTACAATCAATCAAACAACAGAATATCCAAGAACAAAAACAACCGCAATTTAAGGGTGCTGTAGATACTACAATGCGCTTTTTAGCAACAAACCAAGCAGTTGGTGCAAACGGTGTTGATTTAACATTCATGGTTATGCCCCGTTCTGTAAACGATACTGCGAAGCGCGGTCCGGCAGCCGGTTTAGAGACATTCCGTCGAGAAATAATGGGTACTGTTAACGATTCTTCTGTCGGTTTATTTGGAGCAGGCGCAGGTGCTCTTGTTGCATATCAATTAAATAAAAAATACGGAACAAACGTAAACAAAATGTTTACAGATCCGAATACTTTGCATATTTTGGCTGAAAACAGAGCAGAACAGTTAAAAAATAACGGTTCTCAAATTGAATATTTCAAGACAACATTAAAAAATGTAAGAGCATACAATCCAACCTCTGCACAATCTGATAAAGACGGTTATGTAAAACTGTCTGATAAAACAATTGACGAAGTCTCCAGAATATTAGATGAAGAAATCAACAAGAAAACAAACTTTAATGAATGGACAAAAGATAAGACTCTGAATTCCAGAACGGCACTTCTTCACAAAATAGCCGAAGACACTGGTGCTGAAGCAGGATGCAAACTTGAATCTGTTAACAAAAAAGTAGTTAGCGAAACAAATGTAAAAGCATTACTAAATGACTTATTCATAGTAACGGAATCTTTCAACAAAGATAAAATTAATGATGCATTCACAGCTCAACTGAAAGACGGTAAAGGCATAAAAGAGAATGTATTTATTAAAGGTGTTAATAAATTTATGAAAACCAGAGCCGCAATGGGATTTGCAATTGCATCTGCCATTGGACTTTCTGTTCAACCGATAAATATGTACTTAACTAAACTTAAAACCGGAACTGATGGCTTTGTTGGTGTTGAAGGTCGCTCAAAAGACAACAGCACTGGCTTCTTGGCCGCTAAATTTGCAAGCAGTGTTGCTTTCTTCAGCATGATACTCGGAACGCTCAATATGAAGCCATGGCAATTTACACCTAAGAAATTCATGGATAAGATGGCATTTACCGGTAAAATGCCTACTATTAACCAATTAAAAGGTATTTATGGTGTTACTATCATTTCAAGAATTTTCTCTGCTCGTGACAAAGACGAATTAAGAGAAGTACTGACAAAAGATACTCTCGGATACTTAAGCTGGCTGGTTTTAGGTGATATTGTTAACAGAATAACTGCAAACGGACTTGATAAATCTGTAATGAACTACAAAAAAGGAACCGAAAATTCTAATTACTGGAAGAAAATGTTCTATGCTAACTTAAAGACAAGAGATGAAATCTTAATTAAGACACTTGCAGATAATAATATTTCCACAACAAAACAAGTTGATGGCGGAATCAAGGCGAAATCATTCAAGGAAATGTTAAAAGATTTAGATAAGCTTTCACCTGAAATTAAAAAGGCTACCAGAAAACGTTTAACAACCTTGAACAGAGCTCAGGTTGCAGGATACTTATTCTCAGGTCTTGTACTCGGCTTGGGTATTCCTAACTTGAACATATATATTACGAACACTCTTGATAAAAAACGTAAAGCAGAAGAAGCTAAAAAGGCAAAAGAAGTTTCTATAGAAGAAAAATCTGCCGATAGAGCGAAAGAAGTTGCATTAAAACCGGAACTTAAACAAGCTGTATAAAATTAAAAATTCAACTATGATTTAACACTTAAATGTTGTGCATTTTCTGCTCTTTCATTAGCAATGATTTTAAAAAATTCATCTTTCATAATTGCTATTTTTTCGTCAAAATAAAATTCTTTTGCAGTACTTCTTTTACCAAGCCATTTGGCAAATTGTTGAAAATATTTATTGTCTTTTAGTTTAGAATAACTAAACAACAAACTTTCCCTGCCATCTATTTCATAAGCTTGTTTTTCAGATTCTGCATGTCTAATTAGATTTTTTAACTGGTCTTTAACTAAAATTTCGTTTGAATAATATGGTGTACGTAAACATTTCATCAATTTTGTTCTAAATTTATCGGGATTAAACCCGGATAAAAACGGAATGTATGAAATTTCTGATTTATAAACAAAATCTCTATCTGCAACTCCTTCATCTATTCCATAACCAATGCGCCATTGTTTATCTTTATGATGTTTTATATATGCTCTTTCTTTTGCTGTTGCAATTGGTTTTAAATATTTTTGCATAAAATGTGTGTATTCATGTATAAAGTTTGTTGCAAAAGAATTGTTAACATATAGTTCTTTTTTATTATTCTTGATATGCAAAAATGATTTAATTTTATCCATTGGACTTTGAGATTTAATATAAAACTTAAAGCTTTCTATTTGTTTAGATGTTTCATCTATATTTTCGCCGCAAGCTGCAACACCTCCGGTATAAGGTTTACTATTAATAAGATTAAGTTTTACCTTCGGAAAGTATTGTTCGGAAAAAGTTTTTATATCTTCAAAATCAATATGCTTACCTTTGTTAGCAGATAAAAACTCTCTTAACTCCGTTGAAATTTGTTCTATAACTTCTGTATTTTTTTGAATTCCGCCTTTTAACGCCATCCGACCGGCTGATGAATATATAACATTCTTTGCTATACTTAACAATGCTTTAGACATATGAAACATCCTTTTTATACTCTTTTCTTAAATATATAAAGGATGTTTTTTCTTAAAAATTGCTCTTTTAAAGCAGATTTATTTAATATTTTTACAAATGTTTACATTTCTTTATTTATTATAATCACTGGAAGAATCTATTGACAAATTTTTACTCCGGAGCTTGTCCCAAGTCTTGACGCACCTGCTTCTATCATTTTTAAAGCGGACTCTTTATCTCTAATACCGCCGGAAGCCTTTACTTGAAGTCCTGCTTCTTTAACGGTTTCATACATAACTTTTACATCTTCCGCTTTTGCTCCTACTCCGTTTTTGACAAAACCGGTTGAAGTTTTTACAAAATCAGCTTTTCCTTTTATACAGAGTTCACAAGCTGTTATTATTTCTTCTTTAGTTAACAAATCTGTTTCTATAATTACTTTTAAATTTCTTCCCTGACAAGCAAATTTTATCTTAGAAATTTCATCAACAATATAATCAGAATCTCCGTCTTTCAATTTTCCGTCATTTATAACCATATCTATTTCATCTGCACCGTTTTTTACTGCATCAATTGTTTCCAAAATCTTAATTTCTGTTGTTGATTGCCCCAACGGAAAACCTATTACAGTAACCACTTTTATATCAGTATCTTTTAAATACTCTTTTGCAAAAGAAACGTAACTCGGATTTACACAAACTCCAAAAAATTTATTCTCAATAGCTTCGTCCAGAAGTTTTTTAACTTCGTCTCTTGTTGCATCTTGCTTCAAAAGTGTGTGCTCAATATATTTATTAAGTTCCATATTTTATTCTCCTCGATTATTGATATACGCTAAAAAATACTGATGTTATAATTCCTGCTATCAAACAATAGTAACCAAAACAAGCTAACGAAAATTTAGATACAAATTTTAAGAAATATTTTATACACAAGTAGCCTACAACCGCAGAAGTTATTGTTCCAGCAATGATTGCCGCCCAATTATATGTAACAACCTCTGCAAAGTCAATCTTTATAAGCGGATAGACCATAGACGCACCTAAAATTATCGGAATACTGAGTAAAAATGAATATCTTGCAGCGGTAGTTCTGTCTGAACCTAAAAACAAACCGGTTGAAATTGTTAGACCGGAACGTGAAAAACCCGGAAGAGATGCCAAGCCTTGAGCAAATGCAATTAACAAAGAAGATTTTAAAGAAATTTCTTTTTTGCCGGAAATTCTTTTTGAAACATACTCACTGAATAACAGTAAAAATCCGGTAATAATAAGCAATCCTCCCACAACAGCCGGCTTAAACAGCAAAAATTCCGCAGCTTTCATTAAAGGAAATGCTACAATCACTGTAATAAAAGTACCTATAATAATGTACAATCCTTCTTTAAAATCTTTTGATGAATAATCTTTGTTTTTTATTCCGTAAATAAATGCTTTAATAATATTAGCAATATCTTTTCTGAAATATATTAAAACCGCAATTAATGTTCCCAAATGCAGCATTATATCCAAGAACGCTTCTTGATTAGTGTTTTCGACAATTTCAATGCCTTTTATTACTTTATAAAAATTTGATGTAAATACAAGGTGAGCCGAACTGCTGATTGGCAAAAATTCGCTCAATCCTTGAACTATTCCCATTATTATTGTTTGTATTATATCCATTTTTCATTATTCCCAATATGTTGCACAGCTTGTTGATGTTTCCCATACAGAAACTTTACTTGTTAGCGGAATTCTTTCTTTCATTTTTTCATAAATAAATTTTGCTAACATTTCGCTGCTCGGACTTATATCTTTAAACTCCGGAAGTTCATTTATATCCTTATGGTCAAGATAATCAAGAACTTCTTTAAGATTGCTTTTGATAACCTTATAGTCTACAAGAATATTACTTTTATCTAATGTATTTCCGCTGACATAAGCTTCTGCAAGCCAATTATGTCCATGCTGATTTTCACACTTTCCGGCATAATTCAATAAATGATGTGCTGCCGAAAAATACATTTGCGCCTTGAGTTCAAACATATCTCCCTCCAAACCT
>CADBPN010000011.1 GCA_902796585.1 uncultured bacterium | reverse complement strand
ATTTTCTTGATTTGCATTTACAAAATTAACTTTCCTTCCTGCCATAACATTTGTATCAACATAAACCGGATAAACAGGGTCCGGCACAAGAACTGTATTATTTATATCGAATAAGTCTAAAATATTTCCCAAATCACTTTTTGCACCGTCAGATATAAATATTTCATCAAGTTCTAAATCAACATTATGATTTTTATAATATCCTTGAACAGCTTCTCTCAAAAAGTCATATCCTTGTTCCGGACCGTACCCTCTGAATGTTGATTGAACTCCCATTTCATCAACGGCTTTATGAAGTGCTTCTGTGACTGCTTTGCAAAGCGGTAATGTAACATCACCAATACCGAGTCTTATAACCTTTTTATCAGGATTGTTTGAAATATATTCGTTAACTTTTTTTGCAATTGTTGAAAACAAATAACTTTGTTCAAGATTATCATAATTGGTATTTATGTTCATAATTTTAAAAGTGAATAAGTAAATAGGTGAATAAGTGAATAGGTTCATTTTATTCGCTTTTCTGATTTATTTACTTTTCATACTCCTTTCTTTTTTACTTTAATTTTGCATTATTTATGCTGTCTCTTACCATTTGAGCACCCTCAAAGTAAGCTTTTCTAGCTACACTGTCAAGTCTTAAAGAGTCATTCATTGAATTAAGTTCATTTTGCCAAGCAAACTTTGACATTTTATCAGATTTCATTATTAACCGTTCAAATCTTTGAGGATCTTTTGCTTTTATCTCCGCTTTAGCATTTTTTACAAGCTCTTTATCATAATTAATTTGAGCACACATAACCGGAGTCACAAGGGCTGCAAATAATCCAATTTGTCTTACATATCTGTTCTTCATGATTTTCGGAATTTTCATAAAATCTCCTATTGATCGGATTCCTTGTGTTTACCCTTCATTAATTTTTCAAAATCGGAAGGTTTAATATTTTGTATAAAATCCTTGAACTCTTGAGCTTCTTCTTCGTCTTTTGCCGTATTAGTTGAAACAGAACCATTCATAAGAACATTTGCCGTAACGAAAATAGGAGCTTCACATCTCATTGCAATTGCTATTGCATCGCTTGGACGTGCATCTATTTCAAGAGTTTCCTCACCTTTTTTCAAATATAAAGTAGCAAAATAGGTTTCTTTTTCTACATTATTTATTTCAATTTTTTCTAATTCATAACCTGTTTTTTCGATTAAATTTGCAATTAAATCGTGAGTCATAGGACGGGCAACAACAAGTCCTTCAATACATCTGATTATGGCGCTTGCTTCTGCTGAACCAATCCATATAGGAAGTGCTTTTCTGTTATCTAAATCGTGAAGTACAACAATTGGAGAATTTGTTCTCACATCAAGTGCTATACCCATTACTTTCATTTCAATCATAATTGGCCTCGTTTCTTATTTAATAAAGATAACATAAAATCAAATTCTATGCTATAATCACCAGTATGAAAATAAATATAATTTACAATAAGTATATTTCAGATTATAAAAAAACTTTGGAAGCGCTTGAATGTTCGCTGATAGATAAACATATTGAATTCAAATCTTTTGAATTAGATAGTATGGGATATTTTGGAGATTTTACCTTTGTAATCGGAGGCGACGGAACATTGCTGAAAGCTGCGCGTTTTTATGCCGAATCAAAAATTCCGGTTATGGGTGTAAATGTCGGCAGACTTGGCTTTTTGTCCCAATCAGGAATTAATGAATTTGATATCATACTTGATAAAGTTCTACATAATGATTATCAAGTAGAAGAACGCTTGATGCTGACTTCAGGAGCATATATTGCATTAAATGATTTTGTTATAAAGGGTTGTTCCCACTCAAGAACATCAAAATTTTATCTTGATATAAACGGAAAATCTGTTTGTGACTATATTGCCGATGGTTTAATCATATCTACTCCAACCGGCTCGACTGCTTATTGTTTGTCGGCAGGCGGGCCTATTCTTAATCCAAAGCTCGATGCAATAATAGTTACACCTATTTGTCCGCATACGCTTA
Organism: uncultured bacterium; assembly: GCA_902796585.1. Classification (GTDB taxonomy): domain Bacteria; phylum Cyanobacteriota; class Vampirovibrionia; order Gastranaerophilales; family Gastranaerophilaceae; genus CAG-196. Next base: position 9,450 of record CADBPN010000011.1, on the reverse strand, counting down.
ATGTCAGACCTCTTGTTATTCCGGCAAGCGATGTTGTGACTGTAAAAACCGGTGACAAACCTCTTGGAATTTCTATTGATGGTATAGAGCAAGACTGCGCAGATAAAATAACAATAAAAGCAACTTCTTTCAAAGCAAATTTAGCTTTTCTTAAAAATGACGGTTTTTACTCCGTACTTAGGAACAAACTGCATTGGGGAATTTCGCCGGAAGGTTAATTATGCAAGAAAAAGAGAGTAAAAAAATTATAGGTTTAATGTCCGGCACTTCTTGTGATTCTATTGATGCCGGTTTGTGTGAAGTGTATCCCGATTTGTCAGTAAAATTAATTCAGGGGATAAATCACCCATATCCCGAACATATACGAGCAAAAATTTTTTCGGCATTTAGGGGAGATATTTCCATCAAAGAATTATGCCAGCTAAATTTTGCAGTTGGCAGGTGTTTTGCAGATGCGGCAAATATATTAATAGGGGAATTTGGGAAACCGGATTTGATATCAAGTCATGGACAAACGGTGTATCACTATCCATACGATGAAAAACTTGATAACATTTCTTTAAAAAGCACATTGCAGATTGGTGAAAGCGCAGTAATTGCAAAAGAAACAGGCTGCATGACCGTTTCTAACTACAGAGAAAATGATATAGCAAATAACGGTCAAGGTGCCCCGCTTGTCTGCTTTGCAGATGAAAAATGGTTTTTAAATAAATATGTTGATGAAAACGGCAGGTATAAAAATTTCGCAATACAAAATATTGGCGGAATTTCTAATGTAACTGTTGTTAATTCCGATACCGCCACATTTGGTTTTGATACAGGTTGCGGTAATATTATGATAGATTATTGTGTGCAAAAATTATTTAATCAAAAATATGACAAAAATGGTGAGATTGCTGCGGAAGGAAATATTTGTGAAAGCTGGCTGGACTGTCTTCTGCAAGATGAATATTATTTTATAGATCCGCCGAAAACAACAGGCAGAGAATATTTTTCCCCAAAATACATAGAAAATATATTGAAAACTGCGCCATCTGAACCAAAAGATATTATTGCAACTCTAACTGCGTTAACAGCAAAAACAATATCTCAAGCGTATGAAAGATTTTTGTATCCGTCCGTTCATATTGATACTTGTGTTATTGGCGGCGGCGGTGCTTATAATAAGACAATGATGAAATTTCTTAGAATGTATCTGCCAAACCGCATTGAATTAAAAACACATGAAGATTTCGGAATATCAAACAACTTTAAAGAAGTTATGGCTTTTGCTCTGCTTGGGTATTGTAATTATTACGGCATCTCGTCCAACTTACCTTCATGTACCGGTGCTGATAAGCGAGTTGTTTTAGGAAAAATATCTCTTCCTTAAATTAATCTTAGTATTTAAGTTTATAAAAAAAAGAGTGTAAAATGATTAAGCAATAGAATCCGGTAGTTTACCTGTTTTGGTCCAATATGCTTTAGCACTATCTGAATAAGCATCTATAGCTATTGACTGCATATAAGAAACGTTATGCCTATCTAACTCGGATTTGAGAATTTGTTCTGTTTTATTATTCTCAAAAAAGAATGCTTTATAATTGTCTATGTACTTAACATTTGGCTTCAATAAACGTTCTGCTATATCAACCATTTCCATAACAAATCCTAAATTCTTTTGATTATTATATATTAAAGGAACTCTAATTCCGTTAAAAGATACCGAAACACTGTTAATTTTCACAATCATCCACCCCTATACAATACAACACTGCTGGTAATTCTACTACATAATAATCGTAATTGCAAGCCCTGAAACTATACTTACACATAATAAAAATGTAATTATTTTGATGGTGTCTTTAAAATCATTGTTCTTTAATAATACCAATAATCCAAGTCCGGCATTTGCAAGCAATCCGCTCATTGCAGCTCCAAAAGTAATTGTGCCTTTAATAAGCATCATCGTAATGCCTACTGATATTGCACAATTAGGAATTAAGCCAATAAAAGAAGCTATAATCGGTTGAATAAACTTACTTCCGTTTATTGCATTTGTTATTGTGACATTCTCCAAGCAATAATTCAGTATTAAAGTAATTACAAGTATAAATACAAAAATATTAGCTGTGTGTATAATCGGGTGAATAATGAGTTCTCGCTTGTGCCCATGTTCGATGTCATGTTTACAGCAGCCTTCTTCTTCAAGTATGTTGATATCATAATCACTGTTTTCAACAACTTTCTGCGGGCGAATGAAATCTATTAAGTATCCCAAAATAACACCAATTATGAATTTCAAAATAACAATAGGAATTATTAAATATGCTTTAGCTGGAGTCGCAAGCAGAATCGGAATTGTTTCATCAGATGTTGCAAGATAAACAGCGATGAGTGCTCCGCGAGTAATTATTCTTCTTGAGTACAAGCTGCTTGCAATAACAGAAAAACCGCATTGAGGAATTATCGCAGCAAAACTTCCTACCAAAGTGCCGCTTTTCCCTGTGTTTTTAATCAATGAATTTATTTTATCTGCATAATAAAACTCTAAAAGTTCAATTAGTACAAATACAATAAACAAAAACGGCAATAAGTGAATGCTGTCACAAATTCCGTCAATTACCCAGTCAGCAAAGGGTAATTTTTCAATCAAGCTGTCAATCGGTTCAAAAATCCATTCATTAAAAGAGTTTATTTTATCAATAAAAGAAACAAGCATTAGATACCCTCATCTTCTTCTGCATTTTCTTCTGTTGCTTTTGGAGCAGTAACGGTTATACCCATCTGTTCAAGAGCCGTTCTTGCTTTTGGGGCTAAGGCTGTGTCTGAAAAGTTCTCTAAGACTGTTTGGTAACATTCTATAGCTTCCGGCTTCATATCACGAAGTCTGTATATATTACCGGCTTTGAAATACAAAGGCGCTAGTGCGGGGTTTGCCGCCATAAGCATTTGATTATCAAGCCTTATTTTAATACCGATAAGAGTTTCGTTATCTTGAGGAGAAAGAAGAGCTCTTCCGTATATTTTTTTAGTTAATCCATCAATTTGATCAGACATTTCTGCGATATCTTCTTTAGAAAGTTTGGCAGATTTTTTTGCTGCAGATACGTCAAGACTTATTGCAGTTAACAATAAAAATATAGTTAGTATACTTAAAATTATTTTTTTCATATTCTCACTCCACTAGGATTATTATATACTAAATTTGTCTGATTTCAAATAAAACATATACTTGATAAATGTAATTAATAAAGTTATCATTTTTTTATGGAAGAAATGATTTTTAAAAAATTTATCCTCGGAACCGGAGAATATTTGGATAAAGCTCTTAAAAAAGGTTTGGGCGGAGTGATATTTTTTTCTCGAGATATAGAATCAAAAAAACAATTCTGTACACTAATTCAAGGCATAAAACAAAAGTCCGGCAGGAAATTATTTTTATCAATCGATCAAGAGGGGGGAAGAGTAGAAAGAACTGAAAAAATACATGAAAGGTATTTATCACCAAGATTTGCTTACGAAAAAGGTGAAGAATTTTTAGCTCTTCAAACAGAAAAAATTGCCTCTGAATTAATTGAATATGGAATTAATCTAAATTTTGCGCCATGTTCCGATGTTAATACAAACCCAAATAACCCAATTATTGGCGAAAGAGCTTTTTCTGATAATCCGGAAGATGTAATAAAAGGTGTGAATCTTGTTTCAAAAATTTATTCAAAAAAAGGAATTATTCCTTGTGTAAAGCACTTTCCGGGACATGGTGATGCTGATAAAGACAGTCATAAAACGTTACCAAGAATAGATTTACCCTTAACTGAAATGGAAGAAATTCATATAAAGCCATTTAAGAATGCAATAGAAAACGGTATAGAAATGATTATGGCAGCACATCTTCACTGCACTTGTTTTGATAAAGAGGTTATTCCTTCCTCATTGAGTAAAAATGCAATCGGATATTTACGTAATAAATTGAATTACAAAGGCGTGATAATTTCCGATGATATGGTAATGCAAGGTGTTCGGCAATTCGGAATGTTGGAAGCTTTAATTATGGGTATAAACGCAGGACTCGATATGTTTATATTCAGAGATGCTGATAAAAGTACCTATGAAGTAATACAGGAGCTTATTAGTGCCGCGAAAAAAGATGAAAAATTAAAATCCAAAATTGAAGAATCAGATAAGAGAATCACAAAATTAATCGATAAATATTGTTAAAAAGAACTATTGCAAATATTTTGAAACTTTGATACGATATATGCGAAATTGCTTAATAAAAATTTACTTAATATTTCTTAATATCAGGAGGGGAAACAGGCAAATTTTTTTATGTGCAATTGTTTTTATATATAAGTGTCAAGTTATGTGTGTAAGGAGTTAGTCTATGAAAATTAGTGCTATAGGTACTGTTCCTGAGTATCAGCTACAAAAAGCGTCTCGTTCTGCTACAGCAAAGTCAGTGGTTATGAATGAACAAACAAATCAAATTCCGCTGCTGCATATAAGTTTTCAAGGAAATCCATCGAAAAAACCGCATCAAATAGGCGCATTTGCTACAGAAAGTAATTATTTAGGAGGTATTTATTGCGCAGGAGGATTGGGGGATGTTGCAGAGGCTCTTCCTGATTCAATAGGTATTCATGGTGAAGAAGTCGCAGGTAAAAAGATTGATATGAGGACGTTTTTACCATACTACACAATGGATGACAACTTAGGAAGAATATATGTATTAAGAGCTGAGTCTGTAGAAAAAGCTATGAAGGGAGAACAATTAACAAGAAAAGATGATTTTATTCTTGTTGATCAAAATTACAAACTAAAAGAGGGAGAAAGATTTGCACTCATTACACAATTAGAAGATTCTCAAAAAGTAAAAAAATACCATTTATTGAATGATGTGAACATCAATGGTACGGTAGAGAGAATGTCAGATAAAACTCTTGATATGGAAAAAGTTCCATATAGAGTTTTTGAAGTTGATACAATGGGTAAAAGAAAAGACCGCATGTACTTGATACACACATACGAACATGGAAAAGGAAAATCATCATACGGTGTATTCAGAAACCATGCTAAGAAAGCAGCAACAGCAACAACTGCTTATGGCGGAGCATCTACTGCCTATGGCGGAGCTTCAACCGCTTATGGCGGAAGCAGCACTGCGTATGGCGGTTCTGCGAATCCGGCGAATCGAGAAATGCATTATTTAGCTTCTAAAACAGATGATATGTTCTATACAGAACAGCTACGTGCATATCAAGATATTGTTATGGAAGGTAAGATGGATAATGCCGTTCATGGAAACTATAATCCTCAAAATCACATGTTTCATGATAGGTTCTGTTATTCTGCATTAACCGATATTACTCAAAAAGCAAATAAAGGAAATAAAAACTATCAAGGTTTGAAGTTTGTTGAAATCTTGCACAACCCTGGTGCAGGATATCAAGGTAAATATGGTAATCCTCTTGATTTCTTCAGGATTGTAGCAACAAACGACGATTTAGCAAAATTAAAAGCAAACGAACATTATAATAAAATCAACGAAATTGCACAAAAAATTGAAAATGGCGGTGCAACAAGAGAAGAGAGTACACAATTATATAGATTTTTCAAACCATATTTCAGTAAGTTAATGGATACTGAAGGTTTGTTTAATATGACAATGCTTGCAGTAAGAATGACAGATGAGAATCCTCAAAATAGTAATATCGGCAACGTATCAAGAAACTACGGTAAAGAATCAAGGAATCTTGATATGGTTGATATTGCAAAAGGTTTAACACAACCATTAATTGATATTGAATCAAAGACAATAGACGTAGTTAACGGTGAACGGCAAGCAAACATGAAACCTGATAAAATGGGTGAATTCTTTGGCACCGGCTCATTGAACCAAGTTTTAAAAACAAAATACAAACCATTTAAACCGACGGATGCGCCTGATAAAATATTTAAAGCAAAAGCTGAAAACAAAAAAACTGTAATCAATGAAATTGCAGCCGCAACTAAGAAACTCTCAACAGATTCTGATGCAGTAGCAAAAGTATTTTTCAGTCAAGGTAAAATTGATGCCATAAGAAAGCAGGCAGCTGCTAATGAGCCAAATTTACCGTTAACAATAGGAGGACTATCAGAATTCAAGCAAGGTGATTTGTTATTTACTTCTTGGGGACGTCCTGATTCACAAAAAGGCTTGCCAATAACATTGGAGGCTTTTGAAGCAATGCTAAAAGATGAATCTATTCCTTTAGAGACACGTAAGCACTGTAAGATTGTTATGGGTGCAGGCGGAGGAAATGATGCGTTCTCGGGTAATAATGCCGAATGGAAAGCTATAAAAGAAGCAATGGACAGAATTGCAAACATTGAAGCTGGAGGTCAAAAAGGTATATTTAAAGAAAATGCTCTTTATGTGAACGGCTTGTTCCCGAACAGAATTGCAAACTGCGTAGACTTAGGCATATTTACATCAAGGTTTGAACCATGCGGTATTACTCCGTTTGAAAGTTTTGCAACCGGAACTCCTGTAATATCTATTAAAACAGGTGGAGCTCCGGACTTTATTACAGCAGGTAAAACCGGATTCTTGACGCAAGATCCGTTTATGTTAAATCCTGAAAAACTGGGACTAACTGCGAATGCATCAGAAGAAGCAATTGATAAGGCGAGAAAAGAACACAGTGCAAAACAAGTTGCAGAACAAATTAAGGCATATTTAGAACCTATTAAAAATAACACTTGGGAAGCTAAACAAAAAGAATTTATCAAAAACTGTTTAGCGGAAAAAATTGAATGGCACAATAATAATGCTTATAATGGCGGAAAGTCAGCATTAGAAGTGTATTTAAAAGACAAATTCAATATAGTTGACAACAATCTTCCGGATACGTATGCTTCTGATATGCGTGGTGAATTTGATAACAGTGCATTTGCTTCCAAAGGAAAAGGAGCTGGTAAAGGACTTTCAAAGGGAAGTAAATGGGCGATTGCAATTGGTGCGTTAGCAGCTTTGGCAGGAGTCGGTTATACCGGTTATAAAAAAGGCTGGTTCTCACCAAGCTTTAAAAAGCAAAAGCAAGACGAAGAACGCAGACCTTCTCTGTCAGAAGTAGCATAATCATAGTAGGAGACTAAAGTATGTAATGTAATAAATTATAAACTTTAGTCTTTTTATACAAAAATCCTCCAAACAGTTGATAACACCGGTCAAAAAATGTATAATAATAGTAAGTGAAAGTAATTGGGGAGATTGGGGACAAATATGTTCAACAATATCAACGACAACAACAAAGACTTATTATTCTCGCAATACAAAGCGGGTAATGTAATTAATTTGGCATCTGTTCGTTCTGCGTATAATAATAACGGATTGTCAAAAAATCCTTATGTTGATAAAACAGAAATATCTTCAAACGCAATGAAATTATTCCAAAGAGATTTGGATATAAATAAGTTTACAAAAATTGCAACAAGTGATAAAGAAGATCTGTCATATTTATCTAAAATGCAAGAACTTTTTAAAGACGGTGTAGTTGATCCATTTGAGGATGATGTTATTGAATCATTGGCTTCAAACCAAAAATTGCTTGATGATTTAAAATAACAACTATTGTTTTACTTCCGAAGGTGTATTCTTGCCCTAAAGGGCTTGGTATGATAGAATATTTTTATGGTATCGTCTAATTCAGAATATTATTTTGCAGATAATTCCGACATGGAATCCAAAAAGCTTGATGCAGCAAAAGAACATTATTCAACCGGAAATTACGAAGGCGCATTAAAGCTTTATTTGAGTATGTTAAACAGTAGTATTTCATATAAACTTTATCATAGGATTGCAAAATGCTATTACAAAATGAATGATTTGGATTCAGCGCTGGAATTTTTTGAAAAATCTGTCGGTTTAGAAAAAATCAATAACCCTTCATATACTTATTTGGGCAATATATACTACAGACGAAAAGAAATTAGCAGTGCCATTTACAACTGGGTTTGCGCATTTGCTTCACATCCCGAGGATGAAATTATTTGTCTTAATTTAGCAACTTCTTATTTTTCGAAAAATATGCGGTTTCAGTCAGTATTTTATTACGAAAAATATTTAAAATACGCAAAAAACAGAACAGAGTCTTATTATGCTATTAAAAAAAGTATAGAAGATTATAAAAATATAGGCTTGGATTTTTTAGAAAAAGCAAAATACGCGATTTCACGAAAAGATAACAAGAGTGCTATAAATTTTTTAAACTTTGCAGTTGAAAATTTTCCGACAAGTTTTGATATAAATTATTTACTTGGTTCAATTTATTTGGAAGAAAATGATAATATGCATGCTATGATATATTTAAAACAAGCTTATAGCATTGATTCCCGTTCGTTGGATGTTATTCAAAAGTTAGCATCGGTATTTATTAATTTAGGTGATTACACATCTGCATATTGTACAATGCGAAGATTGCTTCCTCTTGTTATAAACAATCAAAGCGAATATTTAAACACTTTACAAGTAATAAAAAGCTTGGATACTTCTTTTGATGAATTGAGTTATTTAGGTCATAAAACGTACGGTGATGAGTATTTTACCGAAAACAATTATCATTTTGCACTATTAGAATATGAAAACTGTATGATACTTCAAGAAGATATAAAAGAAGAGCTTTCCGATAAAGTAGAACAAATAAAATCATTTTTAAATCCTGAAAAAGCTGCAATTCAATCAAATCTTTCTGCCGGTAATAGAGCTTATCTTTCCGGTGATTACAGAACTTCAAACAAATATTTTTCAAAAGTTATGCAGTTGAGTGAAGACAGTTCTTCAGAATATAAACTTGCTAAATCAAGGATTTCTAATGTTTAAAAAAATAAAAAAATTTTTTTACCTCTATATTTTAAGAAGAAAATATTATCGAGTCGGAAGCTGCAATGCTTGCGGAAGATGCTGTCAAAAAATTTATGTAAAACACAGAAATGTAATACAAACAGAAGAAGAGTTTAAAAGACTTCAAAAACTGCATCCGTTTTATACTTATTTAAAAATTGTTGATAAAGATGAAACTGGGCTTGTTTTTGAATGTGAGAATTTAGATAAAGAGACTCATTTATGTAAAATTCATAATAAACGTCCGGGAATATGCAGACGATATCCTCAGGAAGAATTGTTTATGATGGGTGGAACACTTGCTGAACATTGCGGGTACAGACTTGAACCAATTGAAAGTTTTGATGAAGTTTTTGCTAAAGTAAGTAAAAAAGTGAAAAAGTGAAAAAGTGAATAGGTAATAAGCGGTTAAAACTTATTTTGTAAAGTTAAAATTTTTTCCACTTTCCATTTTCCATTAAAAAAAACTACCCATCAGCAGACAGTCATTCTGAGTTATTGTTGGGTTTCACCCAACCTACCATTCTACCGGTAGAGCGTCATTGCAATGACAAGATGTTCCTAATCGTAGCTAACGTCTGCGACCT
>CADBPN010000010.1 GCA_902796585.1 uncultured bacterium | reverse complement strand
GTAAAGAACCAAGAGTAGGAATAGACTTTTTCCCACTTCTTATTGACTATGAAGAAAGAATGTCTGCAATCGGACGTATTCCTGGCGGATACAACCGTTCGGAAGGTAAGGCAAGTGATAAAGCAATCCTTATTTCACGTTTAATTGACAGACCTATCAGACCTTTATTTCCTAAAGGATACAGAAATGATATTCAAATTGTAGCTCAATTATTCAGCTATGACCAAGAAAACCAGCCTGATACATTGGCAATGTTAGGTGCTTCTTGTGCATTGATGTTATCTGGAGCTCCGTTTGAAGGTCCAATCGGCGCAGTGAGAGTTTCTAAAGATGAAAATGGCAATATGATTGCTAACCCGACTCACGCACAAGCTGATAAATCAGATTTGGATATCGTTGTAGCAGGTACTCATGATTCTGTAATCATGGTTGAAGCAGGTTGTAAATTCGTTACAGAAGACGATATTATGAATGCTGTAGAATTCGCTCAAGTTGAAATCAGAAAACAATGCGAAGCTCAGTTAGAATTTGCTAAAGCTTGCGGTGTTGAAAGAGAAGAATTTGTAAATCCTTACGATACTACAGAACTTAAAAACATAATTGAAGAAGTTGCTCATGATATGATTTTTGACGCATATCATCACTTTGACAGAGAATACAGACAAAACAAATTGGAAGAAGCTAAAAAACTTGTTAAAGAAAGAGTTGAAGCACTTCCTGATGACCACTACATTAAACAAATTATTGAAGAAACAGGAATTGACTTTGTTGCCGAAGAATTTAAAAATGCAGAAAAACATATTATGCGTGCAATGATTCTTGATGAAGGTGTCAGAGCTGACGGAAGAAAACCGACCGAAGTTCGTCCTATTTGGTGCGAAGTTGGAGTTATTCCTCGTGCTCATGGTTCAGCAGTGTTTACAAGAGGTCAAACACAGATTCTTTCTGTTGCAACTCTTGCCGGCCCGGGTATGAAACAAGAGCTTGACGGAGTTGATCCTGAAACAGAAAAAACATATATGCACAAATACATATTCCCCGGATTCTCAGTTGGTGAAGTTAAACCGTTGAGAGGACCGGGAAGAAGAGAAGTCGGTCATGGTAATTTGGCAGAAAGAGCAAACGTACCGGCTCTTCCAAGTCAAGAAGAATTTGGTTATACAATTCGTGTAACATCTGATGTACTTGAATCAAACGGTTCAACATCAATGGGTTCAACTTGCGGAAGCTCAATGGCATTGATGAACGCAGGTGTCCCTGTTAAATGTATGATTGGCGGTGTAGCAATGGGTATGATTACCGAACCGGGAAGAGAACCTGTTGTGTTAACCGATATTCAAGGTATTGAAGACTTCCTTGGTGATATGGACTTCAAAGTAACCGGTAATGATGACGGCATTACAGCTCTTCAAATGGATATGAAAGCTAAAGGTATTGCTAATGATACTTTAAGAAGAGCACTCGCCCAAGCTAAAGAAGGAAGGCTTCATATTTTAGGTGAAATGAGAAAAGTTATCACTAAACCTGCAGATCATTTATCACCGTTTGCTCCGGCAATTACAACTATGAACATTCCTGTTGAAGACATAGGAACAGTAATCGGACCGGGCGGAAAACAAATCAGAGCAATTATTGATGCTTCAGGTGCTGAAATTGATATTCAAGATAACGGTGTTGTTACAATCACTTCAAATGATCAGGAAGGCGCAGCAATTGCCAAGAAAATGATTAATGACTTGACATTTAAACCTGAAGTCGGCATGGTTATTAAAGGGAAAGTTGTAAGAATTATTCCTATCGGCGCTTTTGTTGAATTAGGCGGCGGCAAAGACGGAATGGTTCACATTTCTCAAATCTGCCAAGAAAGAATCGAAACAATCGAGCCTCACGTTAATATCGGAGACGAAGTTATCGTTAAGGTAATCAAAATTGATGATAAAGGCAGAATTAACTTAACAATTAAAGGTGTAACAGAAGAAGACAAAGCTAAGGTTATTCAATAATTGAAAAATAACGAAAAATAAAACTGGCGGCGGTGAAAATTCACCGCCGCCTTTTTATAAAATATATACTTTAATTTTTAGGCTTCACTACTCAAACCGTTTATTAATATCCGGTATTTTCACCTATTGTATCAACCGCTTCAACTTTGATATCCGTAATTAATTCAGAATAAGAAATAACAACGATTGTCGGAATATGTCGTTCAAGAAGCTGATAAAGAGGTAAACGGATTCTCGGCGAACACAAAATTACCGGCTGTTGACCTATTTGTTGATGCGCACGCATCAAAGTCATTGCGGTTGATTCAATTAAATCTTGCACTTGCATCGGGTTTAGAAGAAACATTGTACCCAATTCTGTTCTCTGACAGCTGTCATCAAGTGTTTTTTCCCATTCAGGAGAAAGTGTCAAAGCGTACAAAACGTGCTCTCTATCAACATTACTCAGACAAATTTGTCTGCCAAGAGCAGCTCTTAGACGTTCTGAAAGTATATCAGGTTCCTTAGAAAATCTTGCATAATCGCAAAGTCTTTCAAATACAAATATAATATCTTTTATTGAAACTTTTTCTCTAATCAAATTCACAAATATTTTACGTAAATCTGAAGTTGAAATTATAGCCGGAACAAGGTCATTAACAAGCGTTGGGTCTTGAGAACGAACTAATTCCATAAGTTTCAAAACATCAGTTTTTGTCATGACTTCGTCAACGTGTTTTCTCACGCACTCTTGAAGGTGGGTAACTAATACATCTGTAGCATCTACAGCAGTTACATTTTTAGTTGCTTTCGCATCTTCTGCCGAAATCCAGTAAGCTTGTGTTTGATAAGTCGGGTCAACACCTACGATAGCATCCTCAGGAATAGTTTTCTTAACTGAATCCCATTGATCGGCAATAACCATATATTTACCCGGATAAACATAGCCGGAAGCTACTACGTTATTACGTATAGAAATTACGTATTCATTTGCTTCAAGCGCTGAAGAGTCCATGATACGTATGTTTGGCAAAATATAACCAAGTTCATCAGTTACTCTTTGACGTAAAGCGGCAATTTTTGCAAGTAGTTGTCCCTCTTGATCAGGGTCTGCAATAACCAACAGTCCTGCACCAACTTGCAAACTCAATACGTCAACACCGAGTCTTTCATACATCTTGTTCGGGTTAACCAAATCCTGCATATTTTGACGAACACTTTCCAATTGTCCCAATTGTGATTGAACATCAGCGTTAACCAATACTGAAAATCCTGCGACTGCAAGTACAATTGTAAATATTAAGAACGGCAAGAACGGTAAACCTGTTATCGGGCAAGTTACGGTAATTAAACCCAAGAATAGCGCCGCAAAAAATAGTGAATACGGTTTTGCCATAATCTGGCTTGTTAAATCACCACCTAATGACATGTTTCCGGCAGAAGCACGAGTCATGACAATACCGGCTGCAATTGACATTAACAGTGAAGGAAGCTGAGATGCAAGACCATCACCTATTGTTAAAACTGTATATTTTCCAACAGCATCTGCAATAGGCATTTGATTCATCAAACAACCGACACATAAGCCGCCGACGATGTTGATTATAACAATGATGATACCTGCCATAGTATCACCTTTTACGAATTTCATAGAACCATCCATAGAACCGAACAAACTTGACTCTCTCTGCAAGTCTTCACGTCTTTTAACCGCTTCTTCCGGTGATATTAAACCGGCATTGAAGTCCGCATCGATAGTCATTTGCTTACCGGGCATCGCATCTAAGGCAAAACGGGCTGCTACTTCTGCAATACGTTCAGCACCTTTGGTAATTACCATAAACTGTACGACGGTGATAATTAAGAAAATTACAGCGCCGACAACCATATTACCACCGGTTACGAATGTTCCGAATGCGTGTACAACTTCACCGGCATCACCTTTTGCCAAAATAAGACGTGTTGACGCAATCGAAAGAACCAAACGGAACATTGTACCAATCAAAATAATAGACGGAAATGCAGCAAGTTCCAACGGTTTTTGGACATACAAGGATATCATCAACAAAACAATACCTAGAGTTATATTTAACGATATAGAAAAGTTAATAACCCAATTTGGCATCTCCATAATAAGGATTAAAACCAACGTCATTACGAAGAGTGCCAAAAATATTTCTGACATAGGTTTGCTTTGATTTTCTGCCGCCATTACACTCCCTCTAATGCTTTCTTAATGATTTCTATCTGAGTGTCAATTGAGGCATCAACAATACCGTTGTTTGTTTGTAAAACACACCCTCCTTCTTCTACAGAAGGATCTGAAATTATATTTATTTTCGATTCTATACCAAACTCATACGTCATACTTGGCAAAGTATCTTTAATAAAATCTACTGATTTAGGATTAATTCTTATATTTATCTTTGGTTCGTTTTTAGACACTTTTTTCAGAACATCAATTATGGTATTCATTAATACCTGAGGATTTGCAGAAACTTCATTTTTAATTATTTTTTTTGCAATATCTACACTGATTTCCAAAATATCAGGTGCTATATATTCAAATACCTCTTTTGGTGCACCTAGAAAATTTCCTATATTGTTTCTGAAAGTCTCTATATCACCGGCAGCTTTTTCTAAACCGATTCTATACCCTTCTTCATAAGCAGAACGCTTAATAGTTTCCGCTTCTTCTTGAGCTCTTGAAACCAGATTTCTGTCATCAATTCGACGATACCCTCTTCTTCTTGTACCGCGTCTGCGTTCATCTCTTTGATTAAAGTCTATGTTTTCTATATCAAAAAGGTCTATTTCCGGCTCAGGAGGAAGTTTAGGCTTAACGGGAGCAACTTGTTCTTCTATTGTTTGATTCTGTTCAACAGAAAGTTCATTTTTATTTTCCGTATTTGGTAATACTGATTCTGTATTTTTTTCACCCAAAATTTCAGCAGTCTGCTTAACTGCCGTATCTTGTTTTTTTCCTCCCTCTGCTGATTTTAATTTATCCTTTTTTATAATCATGATTAATTATTATTATATACTATCTTCAATATATTGCGCAACAATTCCGGCAACACGAAGAGGCAATTCCGTCAACTCTCCGTCATAAGATTGTGCTACAAATTTTTTAACCAACGGACGTTCGTTTTTAATGATTTTTTCAATTTTTTCCCTTGGTGTACTTTTGTATATTCTTAACAAATCCATTAAAACATTTTCTTTGGTTAGTTTTCGTTTAATTGGCAAGAAATCTTTCATTTCTTTGAGACAATCCGTAATCAAATCTCCATCAAGTTGTGATTCAAGGTTTGCCATATTCATATACTGCGAAATTTGTAAAGAATCTGCCGAATCAAATTTATTAAGTATTGTTGTAACTTTGTCCTGTGAAAGTATTTTCATAACAAGAGCAAGAGACATAAGCTTCATTTGTTTTTGGCTTATTGCTTGTGCCATAGCTGGTACAGATGAATGTTGAGCAGCCGGTACATTAGATGGTTGTGCCGGAGCGTTCTGTGCATTTTGCTGTGCCGCTTTTTGTTGTTCTGCATATTCTTTTGCTTTTTGCTGTTGTTCCAACAATTCTTGTTGTTGACGCATTGCTTGTTCTTGAGCTTGCTGAGCCATTGCATCAATATTAGACTGACTTTCAGCTCTTTGTTTTACTTCTTCATTAATTGCGCCTTTTTGTTCAAGTTCTTCGATACTTGATTTATAAACCTTTATTACGTGATGCTCTACAGCTTGTAATAATTGATCTTGCGGGATATTACGTATCATTGCTTGTTTTGCAACTTCAAAGATTGTAAACGCAATTTTTTGCATGATTCCGTCCCAATATTGAGGCAGAATACCTGACTTAATAAGGTCAATGGATTTATGGAATGACCATTCTGCAATAACTTGCGTAATAAATATCGCTTGGTCGGCATTAAGATTCAAACTCGTATCATTATAAAGTGCTTCACCGGCTAAAAGTGTAAAATTACCTAAAGTTTTAACAATGTATTCTTTTTCTCGGTCTTGCAAATCACCCGGAACAAGCTCCTTTGCTTGTTCTGACATATTTGCCGCAAACCCTTTATAATCAAAACCTTCTATTGCCATTTTTTTGAAGTAAATAAGTGAATAAGTAATTTAAAATTCTTATTGACATACTTGCTTATTGCTTATTTACGTTTTCCTTTCTTTTTAACACTAATTTTCAATCCAGCTTCTTATTCTTTCGCCGGTTTCATTCTCATCTGCGCCTTCAATTTCTCGTTTTAATTCTTTGAGCGCTGCTCTTATTTCTGCAGCACTTGTCGGAAGTGCTGCCGGTCTGTTTTGCTGTTCTAAAAGCCCTTGTTGTAATTGAGATTGTTTTTGAATCATATCGGCAGCATTCAAACTTAAATCTTTTATTTGTTGTTCTTGAGCTTCATTTTGTTCTCTCAATCTCATTAATTCTTCTTCTTGTGCTTCTTTTGCCGATTTAATTCTTTGAGTTAACAATCTGTGACCGAATAATAAACCAAATGCAAGGAGAGCAATTGCAAGCCACCAAGGATTACCATGTTCAGCCTTAATCGGTGCTTTAATATTCTTATCACCTGCCATAAACGGATCTATTGAATCGGCAAACGCAATCGTTACATTATCAGCTGATGCTTTTGGACTAGCCGCTTTTGCCACAAGTTCTTTCAATTCTTCAAGAGTTAATTCAACAGGAAGTGCATCTTTTTCCAAAGTAACTGCTACAGAAATTTCTTCTATTTGACCGGGTGACATGTATTCATTTGTTTGAACTTTTGTTACACCGTATTGAGTCTCTCTTGCAGTTCTTGAATAGCTTCTGTTTTGTGAAGAATCTGAACTTCCTGCCGGAAGACCGTTTGGAAGATATACACTGACTGCATTTGTGTTTCTGTTATTATCGGTTGTTTGGTCGCCTAAACCTTCGGAAAAAGTTTGTTCATTAACAGCTGCCTTTTGATTAGGATCGTAAGAAATTGTAAATCTTTCCGTCGGAGCTTGTTTCAAGAATGTTGAAACAGTTGCAACATACTTACCGCTTCCTACAAGTCTGTTTAACTGAGCTTGAACTTTTTCCTGCATATATTTATCATTTTCTTGAAGTCTTGCAAGCATTTCTGATTGCGCATCAACAAGACTGTTATATACGTGTCCGTTTGTATCCGTTACGGAAATATTAGATGCGGTAAGTCCTGAAACACTTCCTAACAACAAGTTTGAGACAGCTTTAATAGTGCTCATATTTAAAGTTTGTCCGACGGCAACTGTTAACTGTACGGTTGCAGTTACTGGCTTTTGATTTGCTGTAAACATTGATTGTTCAGGAATAGAAATAAATACAGAAGCATCCTCTATTCCGTCAATTCTCTTTATTAATCTTGCCAACTCGCCATTCATTGCTCTTACGAGACGAATCCTTTTATCTTCTTTTGTAGATGTAAAATCACCCTTATCAAAAATTTCAAGTCCTACGTTTTGGTCATAAAGTCCGCTCTCTACAATTACCATAATTGCGCGGTCTCTTTGTTCTGTAGTACATTTTTTCATGCCTGGTGTGCAATCACCTTTTTTCAATCTTAATACAGATTTTGTACCGTCAACTAAACGAGATGCAACAATATTATTTCTTGCAAGCAATGCCTGAATTTCAAGAGCTTTGCCTAAATTGTCAGTAGTCAATAAATCAACATCTTCTTTAAGAGGCTCTTTACTTACATCAATACCTTCTTTATCACTCTTATTGGAAGCAGCTATTGTCCCGCAGATTATAAAAATAATCAATAAAAGAACTATGCCGCCGGCAATTGACGCTAAAAGAATTTTATTTTCCAGTAATTTCTTGAAATCCATAATCCTACCCTGCTTATATTATACACATTTATTTCAATTATGAGAAGTCTAAATTTGAATTTGCATTATTCTATCATACGCTTGTACTACTTTACCTACAGTAGTTGTTGCTATATTTACCGTTAATTCCGCCTTTGCAATAGCAGTCATAACGTCGTGAATATCAACATTTTCAGAGCCCATCATAACATCTTTTAACAAGTTATCCGGAGCATTCATCGAACCGTTCATACTCTCTACAAGCCCTGACATTACACTTTGAAAGTCTGTAGTCGCAGGCTCTTCAATTCTATTCATTCTTGCCGACGGAATATCGCCCCAACTATCAAGTTTCGTGTGTTGAATCCTTGCTTCTAAGTCGTACTGCGGATAAAAACCATTAATCATATTGCACCTCTTTTTATAGTTCTATCGGTTAAAGTTGGACTATTTTTGAAATCATTTTCAAAAAATCATTCATTTGCAGTAGTTATTTAAGGATGCTTTTGAAAAAGTCAAAGTTTACGATTAACTATAAACTCTTTTTACGGATGCTTAATGCTGCTTTTTATCTTATTACAACCAAATATCTCTCATAATTTTCTTCCAGAGGAAGAGTATATTCAATACTATCAACAACTTTGGAATTAAATTTCTTTAACACAGATTTTGCATTTTCTATTTCTTCTAATGCCTTTTTAGATTTATAAGCGATAAAATATCCTTTTTGGCTTAACAATGGGAGTGCGTATTCGCAGATTTTTGACAAATCGGCAACAGCACGAGATGTAATTATATCAAACTTTTGATTTTGTTTTTGAATATTTTCAGCCCTTTCGCAAACCGTAACCAAATTATCAATATTTAAAGCGCTTTTTATATTTTGAATACTTCCGATTTTCTTTCTTATACTATCCAGAGCCGTAACGTTTATTTGAGGATATTCTATCGCAATCGGTACCGATGGAAAACCGCCACCGCATCCTATATCCAAAAGTGTTTTAAAATCATTTCCGTATTTTTCAAAAAATAATTTTATACTCAATGAATCATATATATGTTTTTCGTATAAAAATTTTTCGTCGTTTTTAGAAATCAAATTGTGTTTTAAATTTTCTTCTAAAAAAGCTTCTTTGTATTTTGTAAAATCATTTTTTATATCAAATTTACCTGTCATATTTTTGTTCTAATTTTTCAAATTCTTCTGGATTCATTCTAAGTTTCATATCATTTATACGATTTTCAACTTTTGAAATGTCAAATGATGTTCCTTGATGTTCGGCTTCCTTCTTTGCACAAAAATATTCCTTTAGTGCTTTGTCGTATGTTTGAGGATTGTTGTAATAATAATCACCCAAAGCAATTGCAGAAGCCAATATATAAAAACTTTCGTTTAAAAATTCTGCGCTTTGTTTTGCCTCAATCAAATAATCAATAGCTGAAGAGCTTTGTTCTTTAAGATTTATTTTAGCAAGATAAGAAGAAGTAAAATAAATTCCGTCATAGTTATTATTTTCTTTTTCTATTTTATATGCTTTTTCAAAACAATCTTTTGCATCTGATAAATTGTTGTTATCCAAATATGAAACACCCAGATTCGAATATGCAGCCGCTCTGTACAAATTGCCGTCTGATATTGTTATACATTTATTATAATATTCAAATGCTGTTTTCATATCTTCCTTATCGTCGCAAGCAAGTGCATATTTGAAATACAACTCAGATAATGTTTCTGATGAAGTATAATCATCTAATGATTCAAGTGCCTTTTTATAGTAATTATAGGATTCTTCCGAATTGTTTATATCGGAATATATATTACCGAGAGCCGTACAAGCAGAAACCATCAGCGATTGAGGAGTATCTACAGAATATACTACTTTTTTAAGTATTTCAATAGCACGTTCGTGTTTATATACCGAATGAAATAATTCTGCCATTTCATAATATAAATAATTCAGATTTATAACCTCTTTGTTTTGTTTATAATACATTTCAACTAATTCATAATAGTGTTCCGCTTTTTGTGTATCACCAATTTTAGAATATAATCTTGCAAGATCTATTCTGATTTCGGCAAGCGAACCTGAATCAATATTTCCGGAATTAATTATTTCCAAATACGCTTCGATTGCTTCTGTATTTTTTTTCTCTTCAACAAGTTTTTTTATATTATGAATCTTTGAGCCTAATTCATTTTCCGGAATTACATTCTCAATCTTTGTTTGCGGTTTTTCTTTCTTATTTTCAGGAACGTGTTCAGAATTTTTCTTAACTTTTTCAACTTCAACATTTCCGCTTATTAGTTCTTGTATGCGATTATTATGGTATTCAATTTCTGAGCGGAAAGCTTGACGTGAAAGCAAAATATCTCTTTCCTGTAAGCCTTTTTTTAATTCTTTTTCATAGATATTAATAATATACTTATGCAGCTTAATTTCTATTTTAGAAGGAATTGAAATATCTATATTTTGTTGAAAATAATCTTGAACATAAATTGTTTCATTTGAAATAAATGCCATTAAATTAGCAACAAGATAATTTACAGAAAAATCATCATATAAATCCAATACAGCAAGAGCGTTTAAACTTATTCCATGCCTTAATGTTCTTAAGAACCAGAAAAAATTTCTTATTGCTTCCGGTATTACATTTACATAGGTGTATCCCAAGAAATTATCATAATCCATTTCCGAATTAACAAATTTTGTTAAAAATTCGTTCAATGATAATTTCATTGCGATAATTATTTTTATTGTCAAAGCTGTATAGTAATAATATCCCCTTGTATACTTATAAAAATCTTCAAGAAGGTTTGGAGTAAATTCAATTTGATTATCTCTTAAAAACTCTTGAAAGATTTCTTTTGATAATGGTTTTAAAACAGTTTTCTTATCTATTTTTAACCCATCTATAACATTCGGATTCATAGCTCTGGTAGAAATTATTATTTTTACATTATCGTTAATTGCAGTTGTTTTAATTAATTCCGACACCAGTTTGACATTCTCTTCCAAAATATCATCGAAAGAATGCAGTATAATTAAAAACGGTTTTTTTATTCCTGTAATATATCGCTGAAATTTTACCGGCAAAGTTATTAATTTTGCCCCCGAATTAACCGGTGTTGATATTGGATTTTTTTCTATCTTATCAAGGAAAGACAGCAGAATATCATCACAAACAGTTGATGCTTTGCAATAATATTCCAATTTTATTACTTCGTTTGTACAAAAATCAGAAACGTAGTTTATAAATTGACGTTTACCTGTACCTAAAAACCCGTAAATATAGAAAAACGTATCATCGCTTTCTAAGAACTCAATTCCTTTTTTTATTTCTCCTGTGTCATTTTTAAGCAAATACGGATTAATTTTATCCGATATAGGAAACGGATTCTCTCCTGCAGTTTTTGTTTTATCAAAAAACATATATTTCATAATTATGATTTTAAATGATAACAAGAGTTTTTGCAATGGAGGATTCTGAGAATGTAATCAATTATTTAAACAATAACTTCTCCTGTTTTCATTTCACGTGAGATGTAATTTTTTGTAAAAGGTCTGTCATATTTTTTCGCGTGATCTATTCTGATTGTTATTATCTTGTTATTCCCGCAAAGAACTTCAATAATTTTATTTTTAGGATTTGTGCTTATTATAGTTCCGGGATGAGTATATCGTGTATGATTTTCTTTGATTTCCAGTCCGTTTGGATAAACTATAAATTCTGAAATATTATGACAGAAGTATGCTTCGCACCATGGATAAATAGCACGTATAACCGCACTTACTTCTTCTGCAGATTTGGAAAAATCTATTTCAAAATCGCATGGTTGAGAAAAATAGCTTGATTTTGATTCGGTTTGAGTTAGCGGAATTATTATATCTTCACTCAAATCTTTCAATAATTCACATACCACACCTCTTGCAACAAGAACTGTTCTCTCTTTTAATGATTTTCCTGTATCTGAAGGGTATATTTTTATTTCTTCCTGAGCAAGAATTGCACCGGTATCAAATCCATCATCTATTAAGTGAAAAGATATGCCCGTCATCTGTTCTTGATTTTTTATAGTCCAATAATAAGGATTCGGCCCTCTATACTTTGGTAAAAGAGAAGGATGTGCGTTTATTGATGCAATTTTAGGTAAATCATATATTTCTTTTTTTATTTTTTCACTCCAGCTTCCTACCAAAATTATATCCGGATTTAATTTTAATATTTCTTGTTTGAATTTTAAAGAATTTATGCTTGAAGCTTCGATTTCGTGTAAATTATAGCTCTTTATGTAATTATAATCCCGCGATGGATTAATTATATCCTTAATTTTTCTTATCCAAGAAGGATATTTTATCATTTCCGAGCGAAAAACACCGACAATTTTACAGTTGGCATCCAATGTTCCGGCTATTAGATTCGTGAACATTTCTCCATATCCGACAACTACGACTTTAAGCACAAATTCACATCCTTTTCTATTTGTATTCTTAATTCATCAAGAGTGGAAAACTTTTTTTCATCTCTTATTTTATCCGTAATATTAATCTTAATGTTTCTTCCGTATAAGTCACCTTTATAATTTATAATATGAACTTCTGCAATAGGTTCCGAAACATTTTCTATAGTGGGTTTCACTCCCCAATTCATCATACCGCAATACTTTTTGTTATCTATTTCAAGATTTGTTTTATAAACACCGTAAGGAATTTTTACTATGCTATCAGGGTATTTTATATTTGCAGTCGGGAATCCCAATGTTCGTCCAAGCTGTTTGCCATGCTCAACTTTACCCTCAATAAAAAATTCATTTTGAAGCATTTTGTTAGCCTGTTTTATATTTCCTGATTTTAAAAATTGTTTTATTTTTGTTGAACTAATTTGGTCTCCGTCTACAAACTGCTCCGGTACGCAAATATAATCATAGCCGTACTTAAATTGATTTTCATATAAAGTTTTTGAATTACCGGATTTATTATTTCCGAATGTATGATTAAATCCTGTTGAAATTGATTTGGGTGAGTAGTTTTTTACCAAATATTCCAAAAACTCAACTGCACTTAAAGATACAAACTTTTCAAAATCAAGTTCTATAATTTCATTTATCCCGAGATTTTTTATAACAGACAAAGAATATTCCCTTTTAAAGATATACTCTATTTTTCCTGTAAAATACAATGCCGGAGAATTTTTTAATGTGACTAAAACCGGAACCGTTCCTTGAACACCGGCATAACTGACAGCAGATTCTATTACCGCTCTGTGAGCAGTGTGAACTCCGTCAAAAAAACCTAATACCAAACTCCTTCTCATACACTTTATGCTATAATATTCAGCTTTTCGCCTACAGTATTATTCTCGCAATATTTCTTCCATTGGTTTATGCTGTCAAAAACAATAGGAGCATCGTCATCAGTTGGATAATCTTTTCTTGTAAAATAAGGGTTGCTTGTGTTACGTACTTTTTCACCTAAGAATTCATTTAATCTGTTGAATCTTGAAATACCGTTAGTAAAATTGTAACCGTTATTGGATGATATAGCAGAAACTAGCATAAAAACCCCTTTCGACATGATTTTATCACGATTATCGCATTTCTGCAATAGTAGAAAACGATAATTAATTTTGGTTAAGCCTACAACTTTCTATTAATTTTACATAAAATTTGTCGCTGTCTATTTTAAAGATTCGATTAAATCAATAATAACTTTTTCTTGTCCTTCGATTTCAGAAATTCTTGCATTTGTTTGTTCCACAAGTTCCTTTGGAGCGTTTGCCACAAACTTTTCATTTTTCATTCTGCCTTGAAGTGAATTTTTCTCATTTGTAAGCTTTTCCAACTTCTTTTCTTGGCGCTTAATTTCTGCATCCAAATCAATTAAATCAGCAAGCGGTACAATTAATTTTGAAGTAGAAACAACCGCTGTTGCACTCTTCGGAGGAACAGGGGCATCAATTGAAGCATAAGAAATATTATCAACTTTTGCAAGTCTGTGAACATAAGATTCAATAGAATTAAATATTTCTTTTTCCCTGCCTTCACTCCTTATTTCTACATCAACTGTAGCTGAAGTCGGAATATTAAAACTTTGTCTTACATTTCTTAGAGAAGTTATTGTATCAAATACCATCTTCATTTCTTCTGCTTCTTTTGGGTAACTTAATTCCTGTTTGTATGTAGGATATTCGGCAATAATAAGAGCGCTCGGATTAGTTTCTCTTCCGAGTCCGTATCCTTTTACTCCTTGCCAAATTTGTTCCGTTATATGAGGCATAATCGGATGGAACAATCTCAAAGATTCATCAAGAACATATCTCAATACCCTTTGAGTATTCATTTTTAATTCTGAATCTTGAAGTTGAATCTTCGCAATTTCAACATACCAGTCGCAATATTCGCTTCTGAAGAAATCATACAATGTGTGTGCGATTTCACCGATTCTATACTCTTTCATATATTCGTTAACAGTCTTTGCTGTTTCGTTAAGCTGATTAAGTATCCATTTGTCAACAAGTGTTAATTTATCCTTATCAATCGGTTTGTTATCAACTCCTTCCAAGTTCATTAACACAAATCTTGAAGCATTCCAAAGCTTGTTAGCAAAATTTCTTCCGTATTCAAATCTTTCATCAGAAATTTTGATATCTTGACCTCCATAAGTACATAAAGAAGTCATAGTGAATCTTAATGCATCACAACCATATTTCTCAATAATTTCAACAGGGTCAATCGTATTACCTTTAGATTTTGACATCTTTTGACCTTTTTCGTCTCTGATTAGACCATGAATATAAACATCTTTAAACGGAGCTTTGCCCGTAAATTCCAATCCCATCGTAATCATTCTGGCAACCCAGAAAAATATTATATCAAATCCTGTTACAAGAACGCTTGTCGGATAAAATTTCTTAAAGTCATCTGTTTCGGAATTTGGGAATCCCATTGTTGAGAATGGCCATAAACCTGATGAAAACCAAGTATCAAGACAATCCGATTCTTGAACGTAATTATTAGGATCAGGATTTTCCTTTGCTACAACCATTTCGCCTGTAGTTTTATGATAATAAGCCGGAATTTGATGTCCCCACCAGATTTGGCGTGAAATACACCAATCTCTGATATTTTCCATCCAGCCAAGATAGTTTTTTGTCCAACGTTCAGGAATAAAATTAATCCTTCCGTCTTTTACCGCAGCGATTGCCTCTTTTGCAAGCGGAGCC
>CADBPN010000009.1 GCA_902796585.1 uncultured bacterium | reverse complement strand
TTAGCATTGAACCTGTTGGATAATGTTAATAAGATGCTAGCAGCGGCACAATTGGGAGTAACAATTGCGAGTATCGCATTAGGTTGGGTAGCAGAAGCAACTATCGTTCAGCTTGTTGAACCGCTAATTAAGCTTTTACCAATAGCCTCCTCTGCATTAGCTGCGCATGCAATAGCCGTTCCAATTTCGTTTGTGCTTGTAACATATTTTCACGTTCTTCTTGGAGAACAGCTTCCTAAATGTTTGGCACTTAGTCATACGGAAAAACTTGCGCTTATGATTGCTCCGCCAATGAATATGTTTATTACATTATTTAAGCCTTTTGTATGGCTTTTGCAAGTTTCCGGTGATAAAATTCTTTGTGCATTTCATGCAGAAGTTGAAGATACTTCTCTTGCTCATTCAACAGAAGAATTGGATATGCTTGTTGATGCGAGTTATAATGAAGGAGTGTTGAATGAAACAGAAGCGGAAATGCTTCATAATATGTTTAAGTTTTCTGATTTAATGGCAAAACAAGTCATGATTCCAAGAACGGATATGATAAGCGTTCCTGATGATATAACTTATGATGAAATAAATAAACTTGCGCTGGAAAACGGTTATACACGTTACCCTGTTTATGAAAAAGAAAATATAGATAAAATTATCGGATTTTTGCACGTAAAAGATTTGTATGCGATTGCTTTAACAAAAGAAGAATATTCTGTAAAGTCCCTTCTTCGTCCTATAATACTTGTTCCTGAGACAATGACATTAGATAATTTAATGATGGAATTTAAAAAACAACATATTCAAATGGCGGTAGTTGTTGATGAATTTGGCGGAACTTCAGGGTTAATAACATTAGAAGATGTTTTGGAAGAAATAATCGGCGAAGTTCAAGACGAATTCGATGAAGAAGAAGAAATAGATATAAAACAAATTGAAGAAAATACGTATATTGCAAGCGCAATGATGCGAATTGATGAACTTGCCGAATTTTTCGGATTAAATCCGGAGATATTTGAAGAAGATGATGTCGATACAATTGCAGGTTTGGTAGTTAAATTATTGGGTAGAATTGCCGTTGTCGGAGATTCTGTTTCTTTTAAAGGTTTGACTTTTACTGTTGAAGAAATTGACGGTGCCAGAATTACTTCATTAAAGATTGTAAAAGAACCGACAGATACAGAAGAAGTCGTTGAAGAAGCATAAAGGAAGACAATCAGAACCTCCATGATTATGGAGGTCGCAGACGTTAGCGACGACAAAGAGCGTTGCGAATGCGGGTGGGTTTTGGTGAAAATATAAATTAAATGTGGAGGCTTTTGACCTCCACATTTGTTGTTTGTAAAATATTTGATAACTAGTTTTGGGGAATTTGTTTTTGGGTTATGTTGTAACCCACCCGCATCCGATAGTCGTATTCACTCCTTCGGCTGCTCCCTCCCTCTCAAGGGAGGGTATCTCCCGTCCCCAATCGGGGATTGAGCTTTATGAATTTTTAGAGCCTGCTAAACCTAACCCTGCAAGACCGAGAGCAACACCGCCGATAACCGGAGCTAACCATTTAGCCTTACCGCCTTTAGTGCACATTTCTTCAGCGAATTTGGTTACATTGCTTTCAGCAGTTGCAAGTTTGCTTTCTAATGCAGCCTTAGCTTCACCGTTTGCTACACCCTTAGATTCAACAGCCTTATTAAACTTGGTTTCAGCATCTTTGAATCTGGATTTTAGATCTGAACTTAAGCTATTTTCAGCCATTCTTCTGAGTTCTTCTGCAGATTTAGTTTCAGTTGTTCTTTCAGCTTCTCCAAAAATATTCGGGAACTGCTCTGCTAATTTTGCACGAATATCACTAAGTTTTGTATCTTTATTTCTTGCTTCATTAATTTTGTCTTCAACATCTTTTAGAACACTTACATTTTTCCCGACGTTACTGATTCGTTTCGCAAGTTTATCTTGTTCTCTTTGATATTGATCTGAGATATCACGTCTAGCGATTGCTCTATCTAAAGCTTCTTGTAGATCATTTGTACCGTATCTGGAATCATTTAATGATATACCGGCTCTAAATAGTGCATCTGACAATTTGCCATTATTTTTAGAATCTTTAATTGCTGATTTTAAAAATCTGATATCTGCAGTATATCCTTTTTTATTTGCTTTTTTATTCCAACTATTTTTATTAGAATCAATTATATGCTGTATATCAATAGTTGCTGTTCTGCCTTTTCCTGTTAGTAATCCAGTATCTTCTGCAATGGTATGATTCATTACATTTTGTTCAAAATATGTCTTGAATTTCGTAGGATCTTTAGGATCATAAGCATTTCTCTTATCTTCAATATAGCGTTTTACTTTACCAAATAATTCTTCAGCAATTGCTTTTCTGTCTTCAATTAGCTTTTTATTTTCTTCATTAACAAATTCTACTAAATCGGATTTATTGTATGCAACACGCTTATCTTTGAAAGTACCTGTTTCTTTATCAAATACTTCAAATATGTGCGAAGCTTCATATTCAGTATTTTTTGCACCGATTTCTATTTCTTTACCAAAATTCATTGCTTGTTCATATGTTAATTTTGAAATGTCTTTTTTCAAATTTGGTTTCATTTCTCTTGCAACATCTAAAGCTTGCTTATAACCAGGTTC
This sequence comes from uncultured bacterium, assembly GCA_902796585.1. Classification (GTDB taxonomy): domain Bacteria; phylum Cyanobacteriota; class Vampirovibrionia; order Gastranaerophilales; family Gastranaerophilaceae; genus CAG-196. Next base: position 719 of record CADBPN010000009.1, on the reverse strand, counting down.
TTTAACTAAGTCGCCGTCTGCATTAGTCCAATGTGTAAAAGTATAGAACTTCCGTAAAAGTTTATCCGATAATTTACCGTCTTGTGCAAAGCGATCTTCAAAATATTTATTTATTTTCGTTTCATAATCAGCTTGTTTATCAAATAATTTTTTTACACCTTTTCTTCCTTTAAAACGTCTTTCTTCACGTTCTAAATCACCAATCATTTCTTTATATAATTTTTTAGTTCTTTCCGGAGTTAATTCTTCACCAGTTTTAATGTTTTTATCTGGCATTTGATAATTTTTTAATTTATCTGCCTCTGGATACTTCTTAAACACATCACCATATACTGACTCTGTACCATTTTTTTCTAATTCAGCAATTTTCTTTGTTATTGCTTCTTCACGTTCTTTCTTTACAGCTTCTAAAGCTTTTGCTTCTTCTGCGTCAGCAGGTAATGTTTTAGAAGGTAGATTTTTGATTTCATCTTTCAATCTTTTTACTTCTGCAGCTTCTGCCATTAATTTGTCTTTTGCTGCTTCCGGTGCAGATGAGTATTTTGAGCTGAACTCTGCTTTGTCTTTAGAATTTGCATCATTGATAATGTCTTGTACTGAACCAATCTTTTTACCTTTGATAAATTCAGTTCGGTTAACTAAAGCTCCTGCTCCTGCGCCTGCAAGTGCACCAACTGTACCGTATACAAGCGGATTAGCTTGCTTTCTCGGTTGAACTT
>CADBPN010000008.1 GCA_902796585.1 uncultured bacterium | reverse complement strand
GATAATAACAAAGTTACCGTTAAATATAAAATTAAAACAGATAAAACCGAAGAGGAAAAGACTCTTGAATATTCCAAAGTCGATAGAGAAGCAACTCAAAAGCCCGGTTTTGAAAAGGCTTTGACAGATTTTGCTACGGCTAAAAGTTTGGCAATGGAAGATGGATTACCGGTCGGTGATACTGTCTATTACAGGCAAGATACTGACGGTACATGGCACTTTTTCTTAGCTAATATAAGAGAGGACGATTACGACAAAATTACACAAGATATGGTTGATAATGACCCCAATTTGCAGTCTTATTTAAAAGCTAACGGTTTTTTAGATGCTGACGGGAAATTAGTTGATAATAATATTTACGGTTTAAAAAACGAAACAGGCGATAAAGAAAGTTGGAGATTTATTCAAGAAGGAGACGGTACTGCAGATCAGATTGCAAAATACGTCGGAAATTCTATAGATAATAAAGACTACTCAACAGCTTATAACGTACCAAAATTTGTCGGGAACTCGAAACTTAATGAACTTAATGAATTAATAGTAAATGATGAAATTGATCAGGTAGCGGACTTGGCACAAATTTTAAGAGATTGTCCGGATTCATCAATAAACAAATATGTAAGTTTTGATTCTGAAGGTAATTTGGTTTACGCAGGAAGCGGAATTTATACATTTGACCTAAACGGGAAACAATATTACACAACTAATGAAGATTTATGGAAGAGTATCGGTCAACCGTACGATCCGAATAAACCTATAGATTTACAAACGAAACTTGCATATTACAATGCGTCTTATGTTGAAAAGAAAATTGAATCAACAAATCAAGCTTTATTAGAAACTGACTCTAACGGAAGATTTAAGTCCGTCAAATTTGATGATGACAGCATTGTTTATAACTTGAACGTAGAAACAGTTACTGATGAAAAAGCGTATCAAGATGCAATGAACGAATATTTATACAAAAAAAATCAATACGAAAAAACAATTGCGGATATCAATGCTAAAACTTCAATTATTCAACAGGAAGACAGAACTCTTGAATTAAGACTTAAACAGCTTGATACGGAACAAAATGCACTCGCAACAGAAATGGATGCCGTTAAGAAAGTCATCAAAGATAACGTTGATAAAACATTCAAGACATTCAGCGATTAATAAGATTTATCATAATATACAAAAAGTTCTGCAAAATAAAATGCAGGACTTTTTTAATATACAAATAATTTTTGTAGTATAATTGAGCTAAAAAGGGGAGACTTAAATGCAAGAAGTTTTAGAAAAAAAATCAATTAAAAATATAGATTTTAACTGCGATTTAGCACAAGCATACGGTGTCTATAAAAATAATCAAGAATTTGAACTGTTAGATTACGTGAGTTCCGTAAATATATCTTGCGGATTTCACGCAGGTGACCCTATAACAATAAAAGAAGCTCTTCTAAAAGCGAAAGAAAAAAATGTTGCAATAGGGGCTCATATCGGCTTCAATGATATACAAGGGTTTGGATACAGACCGGTTAATTTAAAAGAAGATGAATTAGAAGCTCTTGTTGTTTATCAAGTAGGTGCCATAATGTCATTTGCTAAAGCCTACGGATTGAGCATTGAACACGTTAGACCGCATGGCGCTATGTATAAAATGGCAGGAGAAGATTTTACGTATTCAACAGCAATTGCAAAAGCAATAAAAAAATGTTCTGATTGGCTTGTTTACTATGCTCCGATTGGTGATATTACGGCAAAAGTCGGTGATTATGTAAATATTCAAGTTGCACAGGAATTAATGCTGGAAAAGACATATAACGAAGATTTGACTATTGATTATGCTATTCCCGATAATACAAACAACTTTGATTTAATAAAACGATTACAGCATTTGTTGCACACTTCTCAAATAAGAAACAATCTTGGGGGAATGAATTTTGCCGATGTTAACACAATTCACTTCTCTAACAAATATAAAAATTCAATGGAATTAATTAAGGATGCAAGAAGAATGATTACTCCTGCTCCGATAAATTATATAAATGCAAAAGCTTCAGGATGGGTAGATTAATTATGGGTTTCAATTTAAAAGATAATGTAGATGTAAAAAAAGAAGTAGGCTGGTTAATACCGGGCTTGGAAGTAAAAAGATGGTTTTTATTGATATTTTTCGGTTCAATAATGATTGTCCTCGGATTCATGATTTTAGCAAATGTTCGTCCGATATACTTAACACTTGAACTGATAAGAAAAGCTGCTCTAATACTGCCGACGAATTTATTAGCGGCAGTGTTCATACTATTAGGCTCTGTAATATTCTTCAAAGGCTGGCAGAAAACAACTTTGTCCATTATGGATATGAACTCTTCTAAAGGTAACAGTTCCATCTTGGAAAAATTATACAGAAGAAGAAAACTTAATAAAGGTGCAAAAGTTGTCGCAATCGGAGGCGGTACCGGTTTATCAATGTTACTTAGAGGAATAAAAAAATATACAAATAATATAACCGCAATCGTTACAGTCGGTGATGACGGAGGAAGTTCCGGAAGACTCAGAGAAGAAATGGGTATTCTGCCTCCCGGAGACATAAGAAACTGTATAGCTGCACTGGGTGACGACGAAAACCTTATAACAGAATTATTCCAATACAGATTTAAAACTGGAGAAGGTCTTGAAGGTCACAGTTTCGGTAATTTATTTTTAACCGCCCTAATATCAATTACAGGTGATATGGTAAGAGCAGTTAAAGAATCCTCTAATGTTTTGAATATAAGAGGGGTCGTTCTTCCCGCTACATTAGACGACATGAAGCTTGTCGCTGAATTTGAAGACGGAAGAGTTATTCATGGAGAATCAAATATTCCGGAAGCCGGCGGAAAGATTAAAACTTTATTCACAGAACCGGCAAACTGTAAAGCGTTACCGGAAGCTCTTAATGCAATAAAAGAAGCTGATTTAATTATACTTGGGCCGGGAAGTCTTTACACAAGCGTTATTCCGAACTTACTGGTTAACGGTATCTCTGAAGCAATAGACAAATCTAATGCAAAAAAAATATACGTTTGCAACATTATGACACAGCCGGGAGAAACTACTGATTATTCTGTAGCAAGTCACGTTAATGCTTTAATTAAACATGCTAAAGGCAAGAAAATTATTAACGCTGTACTTGTAAATAACAGTTTACCGGATAATATCTCGGAAGGTTATGCAAAAGCCGGTTCCATACCTGTAAAACTTGATATGGAAAATATTGCTCCGATTGGTATTGAAGTTGTATCACAAAAACTTATACAGGAAAATAAAGAAGGACTCGTAAGACACAGCTCAAACAGAGTTGCAAGAGCAGTTTATTATTGGTACAGAAAAAACGCCCACAAATAATAGGGACGCAGAAACATAAATCCTTTTCTGAACGGAGCATCAATATAACCGATAAAATTAAGGCAGTATAAAATGAAAACAGTATCCACTTTTCAAAGACTAAAAGATAACAATGAAAAAATAGTTATGCTTACGGCATACGATTATTCAACGGCGAAAGTGTTGGAAGAATCAGAAATAGACGGAATTCTTGTCGGAGATTCTTTAGCAATGGTAGCATTGGGATATGAAAACACATACAATATTACAATTGATGAAATGCTAATATTTATACAAGCTGTTTCCAGAGGAGCAAAAAATTCTTTTATAATCGGTGATATGCCGTTTATGAGTTATAATCTTAACCTTAGCCAAGGACTGGAAAATGCATCAAAAATGATAAAAGCCGGAGCTAATGCAATAAAGCTGGAAGGGTGTAATGATTATATTTTATCACTGGTAAAAAGATGTGTTGAATCCGGTATTCCGGTTCTCGGTCATTTAGGCTTTACTCCTCAATTAATGAACACAATCGGCGGACATAAGATTCAGGGTAAAACGGCTGAAAGCATAGAATTAATACTTGAAAGTGCTAAAAAACTGGAAGAAGCCGGTTGCTTTGCTGTTGTTTTAGAACTACTGCCGGCAGAAAGTGCTAAATATATTACAGATAATTTAAAAATACCGACCATAGGAATTGGAGCCGGTGTAAATTGTTCAGGACAAATTGTTGTAACAGACGATATAACCGGCAAGTTTACAGATTTTACACCAAAATTTGTAAAAAAATACACTAATTTACACGACATAGTTCTTTCCGGTATACAAGAATATAAAAATGAAGTAAAAAGAGAACTTTTTCCGTCACCGGAAGAATCATTTGAATTGAGTGAAAACGAAAAAGAAAAATTAACCCAAGCGTAATATTTTAAGAGGAAGAGATATGCTTATACACACAATACAAGAATTAAGAACAGAAATTAATAAATGGAAAAAAGATGGTTTAACAATAGGACTTGTTCCTACAATGGGAGCTTTACACAACGGTCATTTAAGCCTTATAAAAAAGGCAAAATCAACTTGCGACAAAGTTGTGGTTTCTGATTTTGTAAATCCTATCCAATTTGGGCCATCGGAAGATTTTGATAAATATCCAAGAACATTAGAAGAAGATGTAAAACTTTGTGATGGAGAAGGAGTTGATATTGTTTTTGCTCCGTCCTCCGATGAAATGTACGGAAAAGGGCAAAGACTTTCTAATGATACTCTAACTTATGTTTGTCCGCCGTTTTTTTACGTAAACAAATTATGCGGAAAAACAAGAACGGGACATTTTGACGGAGTATGTACGGTTGTTTTAAAATTATTCAACATTGTCCAGCCTAATTATGCATTTTTTGGACAAAAAGATGCTCAACAGGTTATTATTATCAAAAAAATGGTTAATGATTTAAATGTTCCTATAGAAATAATTCAATGTCCTATTGTTAGAGAAGACACCGGATTGGCTCTGAGTTCCAGAAATAAATATTTATCGGAAACAGGAAAGCAAGATGCACTTGTTCTGAGCAAAATTCTTAATAATATAAAAACTTGCTACAATAAGGGAATTACTGATGTTGAGGCATTAAAAGAAACTGCCTATAGTTTTTTAACTGATAAACATGATATGGAATATCTGGAAATTGTTGATAAGGATACACTTGAAGATAAAATAAAAGCAGATGATAATTCAATTGCGTTAATTGCTTGCCGAGTAGAAAATGTCAGACTTATAGACAATATCTATTTAAAGGAGAGTAATTAATGCATAAGTTAATGCTCAAGTTTTTTGATGTTCTAAGGCAATTTACCGATTTTATTAAGTTAGTTATTGTTTTAAACATAATGCTTTTCTTGTTATATTGGATAGAGCATCTTATAAGTGCCAATTGGCATTGGTTAGATTTTATAAGACCTTTCTTCAAGTCAATTCTTGATTTTTCAAGCAGTATTTGTGATTCATCATTTTATTTATTTAAAGCATTATTTGAAGTTAAGTATTTTATATCACTTTTAATTTTTGTAATTGCTGTATACATACTAAAATCTGCCATAGATGGAATTTATGAAATCGAAAGAATATACGGAAATACAAGAATAGCTGTGATAAAAGCAAACGAAAAGCAAATAAATGACAAATTGTATCAAGAACAAAAAAAACAGGAAGAACGTCTAAATTATTATATTGTAATCATTTATACGCAATTAAAGAAAAAAGCAAGCCACACTGAATTAAGCATTGATTTGGAAGAACAAAACAAACTAATGAATGACTTTATAAAAAAAGAAACCGGAACAGAATATGTTCAATTCGAACGCGGTTTTATGTATCAATTTAGGGATTACAACAATATTGACAAAATCTTAGATATTTTGTTTAAAGTTATACATTCTGATGCACCGCTTGATTATGCAATTTGCATCCAAATAGAAAAGGATTTAAGAAAATTAAATAAACTTGTCGATTTAAAACAATTCGGAAAAATTACAATTGCGGCAGATACTGCATATAGATACAATTTTAATACCTCACACCGGTATAAAACTCTTCCTGTCGGAATATTCCAAAATGATAACGGTACAATGGAAATACATGAATTTAAGGAAAATCTGTAGTATAATATAATTTTAATAAAAAGGAGAAGGAATCTATGAGATATAATTGCGGTGAAGTTATAACAGCTATGGTAACACCATTTAATGACAAAAGGGATGTTGATTACGATAAAGTAGAAGAGTTAGCATCACATTTGGTTGAAAATGGTTCAGATGCTGTTTTGGTTACCGGTACAACCGGAGAATCTCCGACTTTAACGCATGAAGAAGAATTGGAAATCTTATCAAGTACAAAACGAGCAGTTGGCGATAAGGGTAAAGTAATAATGGGAACAGGTTCCAACTCCACTGAAACAGCTGTTTCTATGGCAAAAAGAGCAGAAAGAGAAGGTGCGGATGCAATATTGACAGTTGTTCCATATTATAACAAACCATCTCAAGCAGGCATGATTGAACATTTTTCAGCTGTTGCGGAGGCTACGGAACTACCCGTAATTTTATACAATATACCGTCAAGAACAGGTGTTAATATGGCTGTTGAAACCGTAAAAACTCTTGCCAGAAAATATGAAAATATTGTAGCTCTTAAACAAAGTTTTGGTGATATGGATACTGTTACAGAGCTTAGAATGTCTTGTCCAAACGATTTTGCAATATATTCAGGTGATGACAGCTTAACTCTTCCAATGTTATCTTTAGGTGCGCATGGTGTAATTTCAGTCGCATCTCACTTATTCGGAAAAGAAATTAAATCAATGATAAGAAACTTTAAAACAGGAGATGCAGCCACAGCTAAGAACATGCATCAAAAACTTTATCCGATATTTAAAAAATTATTTATGGCACCAAATCCGGTTCCCGTAAAAGCTGCTCTTGCATACAAAGGAATCATTGAAGATTATGTCAGAAGGCCTCTTGTTGAACTTACAAAACAAGAAAAAAATGAACTGTTTTTCGTTTTAGATTCGATTTAAAAATTAAAAAATTGACAAAATAATTAATACTTATAATAATGAACCGAATCAAAATTATATATTAAAGCTTCTTCTTGTACCTTCTTCATGATACAAGCCGCCGCCGCATATTGTTTCTACAACTTTTAATACGAACTCTCTGGAAGCATCAGTATTATTTAAGAAAAATTCGCGGTTTGCAAGGTGACGTATTTTAAATATAGAATTTTGAGTTTTATCTGCAGGAACAAATAATGACGCGACTTCTTTATCCAATAGAATTGCCATCATATCACTGCGTGATGAAGCATGTTCCATTAATTCATTATAGTTACCGTTAATTGCCATTATACGTCCGGAAAACATAGGAGGTGTCTTTTCGCCTCTAAAAAGCGCCTGTGGTTCATAATTGCATCTGGTTGTGAGCGAAAATGTATGCCATAATATATTGATAACAACAACACTTTTTTCTTTGTCATAATCAAGATATATGTTATCAGTTGTAATCCCTCTCGACGCGAAAGATTGTTTTAATGAATCAACAATTTCTTTAAGATTCGCAATCATTTCAGCAAAAATTTCAGTAGTATTCATTGTTGCCTTTTGATAATCAAGAAACTGTTTATACATGTGCGAAGACACCAAACCAACACGTTCTTGTATTAGCGATGATTTTCTGAAAGCTGTCTCTGAATTATTAAAATTTTCGTAACCTTGGCTCAATAATCTGCCTCCTAACAATATTTTACACTCAAATAAATGTCAATGTAAACATTAATTATTAAGTTTTGTAACAAAATTAATACAAAGCGTTATAAATATGAATACATGTGGAATTAAAGAAATGTAGGGGTTAAAACCTGGGTTAATATAAGATAGAAAATTCTGAAAGGAGTATTCATAATGGAAGTTTTAAATTTATTATTATTCGGATGTGTATTTTATCTGGCACTTATCGGAATCCCAACATTATGTGAACACAGGGGTAAATAGAGGGGTAAAGTAGTAAAGGAGTAAAGGGGTAAATTGAAAGTAAGGATAATTCAAACTAAATAAATTGATTTAGTCATACAAAAAAAACAAAACTGAAGAAAACAAAATAAAAAGCTGTAACTGCCGTCTTAATATTAAAGACGGCAGAATTGTTTATTATTTTCTTATAAGCACAGTAATAATATCATATATCTGCTTAAGCTGCTTTTTAGTACAATTTGAAAGTAATGTGTTAATATTTTTGATAATATCATTTTCCACATCTGATTTTGCAACCAATAATTCAGCGGGTGTAATATTAAATGTTTTACAAATTTTGTCTATCATTTTTGCAGTAGGTTGATAACGATTTCTTTCTATATTAGAAACCCCATTTATACTTATACCCAATTTTTCTGCAAAAGATTCTTGTGTCAAACCCTTTTTTATACGCAACTCTCTGATACTTGTACTAATTAATTTCTGATAATTCATACATAATAGCTTATAGTAATTCGCCAAATAGTTTAACATACTATTTGGCTATTAATTTGCTAATTAATTGTAAAGTTTTGTAAAAATATGAATAAAATCAAGCAATTTTCATGGTTTATTCTACTTTATATATACATAACGGATATTAAATCAAACAAAACAAAATTAATAATTTAGTATTCAGAGATAGTAGTAATAATAAAGGAAAAGGAGAAAAATCATGGGAGCATTAAACACAGCACTTACATTAGGAGAGACATTCGGAAAGTACGGAAAACTTATCGGTACAGGCAAAAACAACGGAATCAGGGTTTTTGAACAACTTTTTGAAGGCGAAAGAGTTTTAACTTCAGTCGGGAAAAACAATGAAGTTTTAAAAACAGTAAAACAAAGTAGAGTAGCAGCTATTGATATTGCAGACAGGCCCGCTGCCAATTATATGCACAGTGCAGGTGTTTATAGAGCAAGATTAACAGAAGTAGAAAAAGCAAATGGCGATAAAATGATGAATTTGCGCGGTGTAAATAATGGAAACACTGTTTATCAAAGATTAACAAGAGATTTTGCAAACGGAGAAAGAGAAGCTCTTTCTTGGAAAATGCCGGAACTTAAACCTCAAAACGGAAGAGCTCAAAATGGTTTAAGACCATTCCGTAAAGGAATTTTGGAAGCAACACTTGATTATACAAATTTAAAACCAATAGAAGGCGGATACGATTTTGTACACTTTAACATCGGCGCAAAAAATGAGTCAGCAGTATCTTTAGAAGCATACAGAGCAATTAATGAACCTGCAAAGTTAGCATTAGATGCTAAAGGAAATGTTCAATATCGTGAAATTCCAATTAAGAGTGATTATCCAAAAGGAACTTTCTTGAGCCGTCAGCCAATATATGAATCAGCAGAAAAATATGCACTTCCCGTAAATGACGAAGTATATATTGATCGGGATTTATATGGCAGATTTTTATACGGTTCAAAAAGAGGTCAAATTGATTGTGAAAACGGCAATATAGATAAACATACATTCTCTGCAATATTAAAGAATATGTATGAGTACGTTGAAAAAATTCGTGGCTGCAATACAAAGATATCATAAGCGATAAAAGTTATTAACAGTATCAAAAAGAGAATGTCTGTATTTTAAGACATTCTCTTTTTTTGATTAAAAAAAATTTCTTTTTAATATATTGATGGTATTGTCACATCAATTGTTCGTTGTTTTTGCTCTTCCGGAGTTGTATTTTTTATATACTCTTTTGTTTTTATTGCAAGTTCTTTTTCTTCCGTTGTTTTTCTGCAAAACGCATTATAAACCCGAAATTTAAGACTTTGCCACAAAATACTTAGTCCAGCTGAGAGCGGCATATTATGAATATTCACTTTAGGAAGCTTTGTAAAAGCATCAAAATCTTCGACTGCAATTTTTGCACATTCCTTTTGAGCTGTTCTTGCATCCTTAAATCTGCCTTCTACAATAGAAATCATTGATTGCTTTTTTAGCTCAAACATCTTAGATGCACGTATAGCTGAATCCATATCCGAAAATTTTACAGTATAATTCTTCATACCCGATATTTTACCAAAATTAAACATTTCTCGCAACAGGAATTAAATTATCTAATGATTTAAAAACATCTTTTAAATTATCAATTAACACAATTTCTCCTCGAAGCCTTGATGCTCCGGGAAATCCGTTCAAATAATAAGGGTAAAATTTTCTGCAGAATTTAACTCCAACATTTTCTCCTCTTAGTTCTACTTCTCTAATCAAATGTTTTTTTAAAGAGTAAATTTTCTCTTCCAATCCGGGAGGTGCGATATATTCACCTGTAGTTAGGTATTTTTCAATTCTGCCGATTAAAGTAACATCACCCAGTGCACCTCTGCCAACAGCAACTCCGTCAGCTTTAGATTTTTCCAGACAATCGACTGCAGTTTCAATTGAAGTAACATCACCGTTTGCAAAAACAGGAATATCTACATTCCGTTTCAACTCTGCAATTTTTTCCCAATCAGCATGCCCGCCATACATTTGAGAACGTGTTCTTGCGTGTATTGTAATAAAATCGGCACCCGCTTCTTGCATTTTTTGACCGAATTCAACGTAATTAAGTTCATCAAACGTATATCCAAGTCTGAATTTTACACTAAGCGGAATATTTATTGTATTCTTTACCGTTTTAACTATTTCCTGCGCCAAATCCGGATTACGCATTAAAGCACAGCCGTCCGTTCCTTTTACCACTTTGTTAACAGGGCAGCCCATATTTATATCAATCATATCCGCATATTGTTCTAAATATTTTGCACAATTTGCTATCATTTGCGGTTTATGACCGCTTAATTGATACGATATCGGAGAATGATTTTCGTCACGCTTTGTTATTACAACATCTTTAACCTGAGTTAAAGCTTCGGAACTTATCATTTCTGTCGTCAAAAGTGAGGCTGAAGAATATTCTCTAACCAGAGAGCGCAAAACGTAATCAGTAATTCCGGCCATCGGAGCAAGTGAAACTCTCGAAGAAATTAAATTCTTAACCTGCATAGGGCTTCAACTCTTCCATTCTGGATTTTGCATACTTTAAGTATTCGTCATCTGTTTTGTATTTTTCAGTAAACAATTTATAATACTTAAAAGCCTCTTTGTAATTATCTATTCCGTCATAGTCTACAGCGAGCATATAATTTACAATGGGAAGTTCATCCGTATTTTTTAAACAATTTACATAATCATTGATTGCAAGCTTTTGCTGTTTTTGTTCATCATATATCAACGCTCTGTAATAATATGCGTAAGCATTATTCGCTTCTTTTTTGAGAACTGATGTGAACTTAATAAGTGCTTCGGCATAATTTTGTTTTTCAAAAAGCTCTATTCCTTGGTTAAGTTCACTTAATGTCCCATTCTGCTTAACGTAGCTCAAAAGAGCTTTAGCTTCTGACTGCGGATTAAGTTTTATTGCTTTATTTAAATATGTTTCCGCTTGAGTCCAATCTTTTTGTTCCGAATACAGATAACCTATATAATACGGCAATTCTGCATTTTTCGGATTAATATTTTCTGCCTTTTTATAGTACGCAATTGCATTTGAATAATCTTGCAATTCTTGATAACAAGCAGCAATCCCTACAAGAGAATTTTCTGTTTCAGGTGTTATTGCCATATACTCTTGTATTGCTTTTTTGTAATCTTTTTCTTCAAAACTCTTGTTAGCAGATGCTAATTGTGTTGACAAAGAATCTGATTGTACATCTTTTAGAGTTTTTAGTACTAAATTATTTGCCGGAAATTTTGATTTTGCAGTATTTAAAATATTTACGGCATTATTATAATCGTCTTTAGATGCGTAACAAATAGCTAAGTTAACGTATGCATCAACTTTTGAAGAATCTTTTGAAATTACGGCTTTGTATGCACTTATTGCATCTTCTGTTTTATTTTCTTTATGTAGTTTGTACGCATAATCATATAATTCTTCTGCGGAACCGTTATTTGCCAAATAAGTAATATATTCTGCCGGAGACATAGTTTCTTTAAGAATTCTTCCGATAGCAGCTTTAGCTTCCGTATTCTGAGGTTCTATTGTAACCACACGCCTATAGAGAGCTAATGCATTATTTTTATCACCCATTTCCGTTAAAGCCTGTGCTTTATAAAACATCGCCTGTCCGTTATCGGGATACATGGTTAAAACAGAATCATAAGCTTGAATCGCTTTTTGATATTGCTTTTTTTGCTGATACAGAGTTCCGACGTTTATTCTTGTAGTAATATTTTCGGGGTTTATTTGTTCCGCTTTTCCGTAATAATCAAGTGCAGAATCAAAATCTCCCTGCGCTTGTTTTATAGCACCAATATTAGCAAGCAATTCCGCATCTCTCGGAGATTGAGCAAGTTTTTTCATATAAATGCGCTCAAGGCTGTATAATATCTCCAAATCACCTTTTGCTTTTGCAAGTGCATTATTGTACTCCGGCAGTGCATCATCATAATTTCCTATTTTATCAAGCGTTCTTGCGTACTTCATTCTCAAATTGCCATCGTTTGGCTTGCTATCACTTGCCAATTTATAATAATAAACAGAACGTTTTTCGTTACCTAAAACCTTTAAAGAATCCGCAATTTGTTCATAAGCATTACCGGAGAGTGAAGAATTTTCTGCCGCTTTATAAAATTCATATATTGCAGCCGGCAGATTGCCTGTTGCTCTCAAAGCTTCAGCTTTCTTATATCTTGCAGATGGTGTTGTATCATAACTTAGAACTTTTAGACACTGGTTTAAATTTGATGTTGCTGAAGATATCATTCCTACAGAATTTTGGATATCCTGCTCGCCATCAGGATAAATTTTTAAATAAGTTATCGCTGCCCTAAAGTCATTTGCAGCCTTTTCATAATTTTTCGCCTGATTAGCTTGATACGAAGCCGATGCCAAATAAGAATTAATCAATCCGATTCTTGCAGAATTATCCAAATAATTAATTTTTAAACATTTTGTAAATTCCACAATAGCTGATTGGTATTGATTATTAAGCAAGAATTCCTGACCTGCATTATAGTGCTGGGTAAAAACTTCTACTCCTGCCCCCATAATAACTGATTGGCTTATAACTGCGCAAATGGCTAAACTACATATATTTTTAACAAACTTCTTATTCATAACAACATACTACTATAATCATTTAATTTTTTAAATAAGTTTATTGTCGGATTACAATATTTTCTATTCTCTGTAATTAATTAGAGCGGAGGTCGGCGCATAGTATTTGCGGTTGTTTTACCTTTTGATTTTTTACCTATAGTACCGACTATAACTTTATCTTTTTCATTTAACTTATCAGATATAATTTGGGTTTTACTGTCATCTGACAAACCTAACTTTACATCATATCTTTCAGGACCGGATTTTGTCATAACCCAAATTCCTTGACTATTATATTTTTGGGTGTTATCCGGCGGAGTGAACTTTAATGCCTTATTATCTACGCAAAGAACATCTTTTGCCTGTCCCGTTATAATCGAAACATTTGCACTCATGCCTGGGATTGCAAACCCGTCTGTATTATCTACGGAAACAATAACTGTATACGTTACGACATTATTTGTTGTTGTAGATGCTAATCTTACTTGGGTTACAGTTCCCTTAAATACCTTATCCTGATATCCGTCAAGGGTATATTCCACTTCCTGACCGACTTTTATTTTACCGATATCTGCTTCTGACACACTTGTTTCTATTTGCATCTTTGTTAAATCTTTTGCAACTTCAAACAGTGTAGGAGTATTAAAACTTGCTGCAACTGTTTGACCGACATCTACAGCCCTTGAAATAACAGTACCGTCAACAGGTGATGTTATCTTTGAATATCCTAAATTTGTCAAATTATTATTCAAAGATGCTTGCGAAGCACTCATTTCCGCTCTCGCAGCAGCGACATCCGCTTCTGCAGCTAAATAATTTGAACGGGCAAGTTCTACATCATCTTTTGATACATAATTTTTCTGATACAAATGCTGATATCTTTGGTAATTATTTCTTTTGTATGCCAAATTTGCCTGTGCCTTTGAATAAGCAGCTTGTGCATTATTCAATTTTGCAGTTGACTGATCAACATTTGCTTGAAAAAGACTTGGGTCAAGCTCTGCTAAAAGCTGTCCGGCTTTAACTTCTGAATTATAGTCAACATAGATTTTTGCAACAGTACCTGAAACCTGAGTACCGACTGCAATAGTATTAATTGGCTTTATAGTTCCGGAAGCTTCAACATATTCAGTAATTGTACCTCTTGAAATTTCTTTTGTCATATATTTAACAGAACCGTTTTTCATAACAAATCCTGCTATTACAAAAATCAGAACTGCTAAAATTGTTACTAAAATATATTTCTTAGGCATTAGCCCTCCTTAAATATTGTTAAACTTTTTCCCTTTTACTCTTGTTTTATGTTCTTCAAGACCGGCTCCGATGGACTTTAACAGAGTTTCTCTTGCTACATTATAATTAAATATTGCTTCCACAAAATTTAATTGCGAATTATTATATCTTGTAAGCGCATCTTGGAGTTCAACATAATTATTTAATCCTACACTGTAACGTCCGTCCGCAAGCTCAAAGTTTTCCAGTGATGCTTTTACTTTTGTATTCAAAATCGGAATTTTTCTTTCCAACTGACGCATATTTATATAGTCGTTTTGAACATCCCAGTATATATCTGATTTTAAAATATTAACATTGTGTTCTGCTATATTAAGATAGCTTTCACCTTCCTTTATTTGGTAATGTATTCCGTATGGATTAATTGAGCCTAAACTTATACCGGCACCTGCTTGAAGGGGACTTGAATAAGTTTGTTCATTCTTTGAATACCCCCAAGATACGTTTCCGGTCAGTTCCGGCGCATACATTCTTCTAACAGCTTTTAATGCTTCATCTTGAACATGAACAAGCATTCTGTGAGCTTTTAAATCGGGACGCAATTCAAGAGCTTTATCAACTGCTTCTTGCTTTGTTAGGTTCATCGGTGTAAAAACGTAATCCTGGATTATATCATTATGTTCTATTCCCGATGACAATGTAACCAGCCCGTCTGCATCACGTTTAAGAGTTGTTGTAGGCTGCTTTGAATCACTTGATGTTTCATATTTCTTTTTGTAATCTGCCTTCAGGAAATTAAAACTTTCCGTATTTTTTACAACAAAAGGCTTATCTTCAACGTAATACATAGAATTTTCAAGAGCAATTATCGAATTTAAAAGTTTATTTTGCCCTTCTACTAATTGTATTTTTGCATCTGCAAGATTTACTTCCGCATTTACTACATCAATTTTTGATTTTAAGCCTTCATCAAACATTGCCTTTGTACGTTCATGATTCAATGTTTGAATTCTTACATTCTGTTCATAGACATCAAGAGCTGCCAAAGCTGCTAAAACTTTGTGGTAATTAATTCTTACAAGATAAATCACATCCAGCATCTGGTATCTGTAATCATACTCTGCAGCTAAGGTATCATATTTTGCCATATTTATTTTAGCTGTTGTTCTCCCAAAGTCCCAAATCATTTCGGAAAGTCCTACATTTACACCCAAAGAATTTTCGTGCGAATTAACAACTCTTGTACCTGAATTATGAATAAAATTATAATTCACACCTGCTGAAAATCTTGGTGCGTAATTTGCTCTTGCCTGACCGATTCCTGATTCCGCAGCGTTTATCCGTTCTTCTGCGATTTTGAGCGAAGGATCATGTGATAGAGCATAATTCACACAATCCTCTATTGTCATAACTTGCATTTGGCTAAAAGGAATTTTAGGTTTTCCTTGTATAACAGGGGGTAATTGTGTTTCCTCTATTTTTACTTTTGCTTTCTTTTTTTTCTTAGAAGCTTTTAGCATAACTGAATTTGGTGTATTTTTTCTAAACCAACTCTTTTTTTTGAGAGGAACTGTTGTAACACCGGTCGAATTTGTATTAACAGAGGTTTGTTCTGCCGCAGCTGCAAGCGGTTCATCTGCAAAAGCCGTATTTACGGCAAATACAGACAAAAGAACAATCCCAACAATCTCCTTAGTTAATCTTTTCAATATCAGCCTCGCTAACTGTTGTACATTATACTGCAAAATTTCAAAGTTGAAAACAAAGAGTTTTTTTATTGTATAATTCTTGTAAAAGATTATTAAAGGAGATATAAATGAACATATTTGAAGAGCTGCAAGAAAGAGGATTAATTGCGCAAGTTACGGATAATAAAGAAATAAAAGAGCTTATTAATAACGGCGGAGCAAGATTTTATATCGGTTTTGACCCAACTGCAGATTCTCTTCACGTAGGCCATTTTATGGCACTTTGTCTTATGAAAAGATTACAAATGGCAGGCAATAAACCGGTCGTTTTAATAGGCGGAGGTACAGGATACATAGGTGACCCTTCCGGAAGGTCTGATATGCGTTCAATGATGACTCCTGAAACAATACAACATAACTGCGATTGTTTTAAAAAACAGATGGAAAGATTTATAGAATTTGGCGAAGATAAAGCTATAATGGTTAATAATGCAGATTGGCTTCTAAATCTGAATTATATTGAACTATTAAGAGAAGTAGGGGCTTGTTTTTCCGTTAATAATATGCTGCGCGCAGAATGCTATAAACAAAGAATGGAAAAAGGACTAAGCTTTTTAGAATTCAATTACATGATTATGCAGGCGTATGATTTTTATCATCTTCATCAAAATTACGGATGTAATATGCAGTTTGGCGGAGATGACCAATGGAGTAATATGTTAGCAGGAACAGAATT
>CADBPN010000007.1 GCA_902796585.1 uncultured bacterium | reverse complement strand
CTAAGACTGCTCGCAAAGTTCAATGAAAGAAGATAGATTTTCATGCAGACTCTGCTTTAAGAGTCTGCATATTTTAAGGATATAGTTGAGTGATTGAATATTTAATCGGTTTTGTTATTGGTATTATTATGACAGCATTAATCAGTTATACTGTCCATTTAAAAATTACCGAAAAACTTAGAAAAGAATTATTTGAATGTCAGATAAAGATTAATTCGTTATCTGATATTAGCGAACTTATTAAGCAAAATTTCTATAAAATAGCAAGTGAAACCATAAAAAATGAACAAGAAATATTGCATAAACAAAATCGTGAAGAAATAGAAAACAAAATTAAACCGTTGAATGAACGTCTTATGGAATTTCAAAATAAGATTGATAAATTTAATATAACAGAAGCTGAAAACACAACTAAAATTGTTGAACAAATAAGCTTGCTTGAAAGAAATAACAAGTCAATTGAAGCACAAACAAAAGACTTAATTGAAGCTTTAACATTAAACAGAAACGTTAAAGGCGAATACGGAGAAAATTTACTAGAAAATATACTAAATTCATGCGGTATGGTTGAAAACATTCATTACACAAAACAGTTTGTTTCAGTCTCTGCTAACAAAACAGATGATGAAATCCACACTATAAGACCGGATTTTATTATTAAATTACCTCAAGGAAGTAATATAATTATTGATTCAAAGATGACTCTTACAAGCTATTTAAACTATGTTAAAAATGAATCATTACTAAAAGAATTTAAAACTGAAGTAAAACAAAGAATAACAGAATTATCAAACAAAAATTATCAAAACGGAGAAAATATAAACTCTTCCGATTTTGTATTGATGTATATACCTATTGAAGCTTGTTTGAACACAATTTACCAGGATTATGATTTAATCGACTATGCATATAAATCTAACGTAATAATTATAGGAACAGCTTCGCTATTAACCACATTGAGACTTGCAAATTATTTAATCGCACAAAAAACTCAAAGTGATAATATTAAACAAATTGTAACTGCAGGAACAAATTTATACGAGACATTTGTTAAATTTTCAGAAGAACTCATTGATGTTCAAAAAAAATTTGAAGGACTTTCTGCACAATTAAATAAAACCATTAACAGATTTAAACGAAATAACCCGCAAACACCGAGTCTTTTTTCTCAAATTGAAGAACTTAAATCTTATGGGATACACACATCAAAAACATTACCGAAAGAATTGCTAATCGATAATGAATTAATGACAAAAGAGGAAGGAGTTACAGTCAATGACTAAAATTTTAGTGGTAGATGATGACAGCGCAATTAATGAATTAATAAAAATCAATTTAGAACTTCAAGGATATGAAGTTGTACAAGCATTTAACGGACTTGAAGGTTTTGCAAAAGCAAAACAGGAAGAACCGTCACTTATTATTCTTGATGTAATGATGCCAGAAGTTGACGGTTATACTATGGCTCAAAGAGTTCGACAAGCAGAAGATATTTCAGACACACCGATTATAATGTTAACTGCACTGTCAGAGTTAAATAACAAAGTTGACGGTTTTAATATAGGTGTCGACGATTATCTAACAAAACCTTTTGAAATTGAAGAACTTCTTGTTAGAGTAAGAGCTGTTCTAAAGCGTACAAATCAGATTCCAAAATCTTCAGCAGTAAGAGAATTGCTTACTTACAAAGAAATTACACTTATACCTGAAACGTACAGTGTACAAATAAACGATAAAATTCAAAAACTTACACCGATTGAATTTGATATATTTAATTTATTATTCCAAAATCATGGAAATATGGTTTCAGGAGCAAGGCTATTAAAAGAAATTTGGGGATATGAACCTGATGATAACGTTGAGACAATACGTGTTCATATAAGACATCTGCGCGCAAAGATTGATAAAATTTCTGACGGAAAACAATATATTGAAACAATTTATGGCGGCGGATATAAATTAAATGTATAGTTTTGTAACAAAATTTTAAACATGCGAAATCGATACTAAAATTTATACTTTATATATATAAGATAAGATGGAGTATAATAATGAACCGATTATGTGTATCAATACCGCAAGAACTTCTTTGCTACAAAAAGAATAAAGATGAAAATTCAAAGAAACCGGAAAAAAGTTTTAAATCCGGAGTTTCTGTTGTAAAAGACAATTGCGGGAAAATTGAAAGAGTTGATTATTATACACCTTGTGGAGAATTATTGAAAAGAGTAATATATAACGGCTCAAGCATTGTTGCGATTCAACATTACAGAAATAACTCACTATATATAACAGAAGACTATAAAGATAATTTAATTGTTGCAAAAAAAATATACGATAAACTTGGAAAAGTTATTTCAAAAATTTATTATGAATATGACAGACAAAATAACTTAACGGGTATATGCAAACTGCAAGATTTTAGTCAATATAGAATACAATACGGTTATGATGAACTTCAAAGAGTTAACAGCAGAAAAATTTGGATAAATACAGAGGTTGTCGAAGAACAAAAGTATAAATACGATATTTTAGACAGAATTATTGAATACAGCGATTTAAACCAATCAATTTTAGTAAAAAAAATTAGCGAAAATAATGATTTACTTGCATATACAATAACAGACAAAATCGGTAACGAAATTTCAATTACAAACCATCTCATTGCCGGAGAATATATTAAAACAGAAATTCTTTTAAACGGTCACAGCATGGAAATAAAAGATTATAGTTATTTAGATAATATCATGCTTAAAAAACCATATATTTCAGAAGACGATTTGGAACTTGTTATATCAAATCTATTAAAAACAGAAATTGAAGATAAAGCTACTCAAAGAATTAATAAAAATGACACAACAAACACAATAATAAATAAATCTATTGATACAGCAAGACAAAGTATTCCTTTAAGAAAAAGCAATTTCGGACAAATAACTCTTATTTAGTAAGATTTTACAAAAATTTAAAATTATTGTATAATTATCCTGTAGAGTAGTTATCGGGAGGTTATTATGAAAGAAGAGTTTACAACAAATGCCAGAAGATGGTACGACAAGGATCCTGTTTTGTCTTCCGCTATGAAAACCTTAGAAGAATCTGATGACGAAACACAAATTAAAATTGCTCTGAATTTAATTAAAATAATTACAGAACATCATATTTCAAGCACTGAATATGAATCTGTTGAAGATATTGTATCAGCAACAGAAGACGTTCTTGACGACTCTAAACATGGTCGTTGGTACGATTTAGACGGAACATTAAGAACCGCAATCAGCTTACTTCAAAACTGTCCGGATTCTACAAGAGCTGTTATTGCTAAAGAAATGGCAAAAAATGTAATTGACATCATTAAAAAAGAAGATCAAGATGATGTTGATGATGTTGATATAGAAATTCCTGAAGAATAATAATTATTTTACTTGAATTCAAGCCGTTTATAGCCATGGTTAATACAATAGACAAGGTTTTTAAGTTGTTGTAAAATGTCTATGGAAGGGTTTTAGTCTGCATGCGCAGTTAAAACGGAGAGATTATGTCAATCGAAGTTAGGAACTTAGTAAAATCATTTAATAAAAGAAACATAATTGATAATGTATCATTTAGAGTTGATGACGGACACATATTATCAATTATAGGCTTTTCCGGTTCCGGTAAAAGTACGGTATTGAAACTTATAAGCGGATTATTGGAAAAAGATTCCGGAGAAATTATAACAACCGGAGGGGATATCGCAATGGTGTTTCAATATTCTGCCCTGTTTGATTCTTTGAATGTTTTTGATAATATTTCTTTTGCACTTCAAGAAAGAAAAGATTTACGCGGCAAGTACACAAGAAAAGAATTGGAAAAGATTGTCGCAGAAAAACTTGAACTCGTTGGTTTATCAGGAATAGAGGATAAATATCCTTCTGAATTATCCGGTGGTATGCAAAAGAGAGTTAGTTTTGCACGCGCAATAGTTACAGAACCTAAAATAATTCTTTATGATGAACCTACTGCAGGTCTGGATCCTATTTCATCAACATTGATTGAGGATTACATTGTCAGGTTAAAAAATGAAACTCATGCGGCATCAATTGTGGTTACTCACCAGATGTCAACAATACAGAGAACCGCAGACTCTGTTTTGATGTTGTATAATGGACATGCAGTGTTTCATGGTTCTCCCGAAGAATTATGTAAAAAAGAAACACCGTATACAAGACAATTTGTTGACGCGGCACTCGATGGCCCTATGAAAATGAATTAAGAGGAATATATAAAATGAAAATTTCACCATCATTTAAAGTAGGAATTTTAGCAATAATATCACTGTGCATACTATTGTTTACAATATTATGGATTAAAGGTCGTTCCTTTTCTTCAGCAGAAAGAATTGAAGT
The DNA here is from genome assembly GCA_902796585.1 of uncultured bacterium. Lineage (GTDB taxonomy): Bacteria > Cyanobacteriota > Vampirovibrionia > Gastranaerophilales > Gastranaerophilaceae > CAG-196. The sequence continues at coordinate 16,577 of CADBPN010000007.1, read as the reverse complement.
TCAATTTAAAGATGTAAACGGAATGAGACCCGGTTCCGGTGTTCAAATGATGGGTTTGCGTGTAGGACAAGTTGAAGAAATAACTCCTGTTGTAAACGGAGAATCCAGTTATGTAAAGTTAAAATTTGTTATAACTGTTCCGGGAATAGTAATCCCAACTGCATCTACATTGTCGATTCAGCAATCAGGACTTATCGGCGAACAGTTCTTAGAAATAACTCCGCCTAAACTTCGTTCTGTATATATTCCTGTAACAGATAAGAATTTAGTATTAAAAGATTCAAAAGTAGAAATAAAGCTTGATGATAAGTTTTATGATGTAGGAACCGTAAAAAAATCTCAAATTATGACATCAAAACTTGTTCCTATAGAATTGGTTGACTATGTAAAAACACCATATGCTTATAAGGTTGATTATGTAGTAACATTACCCGGGTTAAGACTTCCTCATTTCATGACAGGTAAAATTGTATCCGAAAACGGAGTGAAAAAATTGAGAGTAGCACCTTTGGATAATTCTGCACTGCCTTATCCGCAGCAAACTTCACCATACACCATAGTTGAGCCAATGAGACTCGCCGATTTTATGGATTTACAATACCAAGCTGCAGAATCATTAACAGAAATGTCTAAAATGGTTAACGACTTGATGAATGATAGAATGATAGCTGAAATAAGACAATCAGTTATAAACTTTAAAAACCTAACTGCACAAGCAACAACAACATTGGCTAAAACTGAAAAATTAATTGATACTTCCAGAAATGATATAGATGCAATTCTTTGGATGATGAGTGATGTAACCAATAACTTTAATCGTTTAGCAACTAATATTAACGGCATAATAGGAGACGAAAAATTTAAACCTGCAATGTACGATACAGCTGAAGCTATATCAAAATTATCTAAGGAACTCGCTCCTGTTATAGGTTCAATTGATTCAAAAGCATTTGGAGAGGACTTAAATGCATTAATGAAAAATTTGAACGAAATCTCAACTTCTGTCAACACGATGACAAAAGATGAAAAGCTTAAGAAAAAAATTAATACGTCTATTGATAACTTGAATGTTACTATGTGTGAAGTTACACAAGCTCTTGAAACAATAAATGGTGAGGACGGGAAAAAAGAGGGCTTAAAACAAATTGTTAATGATACTTCCATTACTGTTTCAAATTTGAAGAAATTCTCCGAAAAACTTAATAAACGATTCTTATTATGGAGATTATTGTTCTAAGGAGAATCCTTAATGATAGACTTTAAATCAACATTAAATATTGCTTTAAACTCATTAAAAGTCAATAAAATGCGCTCGGCATTGACGTCTTTAGGAATTATAATCGGTGTTGGAGCTGTGATTGTAATGCTTGCAATAGGTTCAGGTGCGAATAAGCAGGTTCAATCCAACATGGAATCAATGGGTTCTAATATACTGACGATTCGTTCTGCCTCGGCTAAAACCGGCGGTGTTTCAATGGGGATGGGTTCAAAACCGACTTTAAGCGTCAAAGATGCTGAAGCAATAAAAAAGAATGCACGCGGTGTTGATGCAGTGGCACCTATTATGAGTTCATCAAAACAGGTAATGTTTGGCAATCAGAACTGGCAAACAACGATATACGGAATAACAACACCGTATCTATATGTAAAAAACTATGAAATTAAAGACGGCAGGGCATTTACAAAAGACGACGATAATAATGCGGCAAAAGTAGCAATTATAGGTTCAACAGTAGAAACAGAACTTTTTGGTGACATAAATTCAATAGGTAGAACAATAAGGATAGGAAACGTGCCTTTTAAAGTAATAGGAACACTTGTTTCTAAAGGTACTGTAGGTCCTATGGATCAAGATGATTTAATTTTTATTCCTTTGACAACAGCACAGAGAAAAGTATTTGGGACAGATTTTCCCGGTTCTGTTAGCCAAATAATTGCAAAAGCTGATTCACTGGAAAGTGCAAATATTGCGCAAAATGATATTGCAGAAATATTGAGACAACGGCACAATTTAGGAAAAACACAGGAAAATGACTTTGAAATAAGAAATAGCGCAGAATTTCAGGAAAAAATGAAATCTACTGTAAAAACATTTGCTATCTTACTTGCTTCTATTGCTTCAGTTTCACTTGTGGTTGGCGGAATTGGCATTATGAATATTATGCTGGTATCAGTAACAGAAAGAACAAAAGAAATCGGTATCCGCATGGCAATAGGTGCAAGAGCACACGACATTCGTATGCAATTTCTTATAGAAGCACTGGTTTTGTCTCTTATAGGAGGACTAATCGGCATTATTGCCGGAATTATAATAGCCTTGTTAGTTGGTGTAATATTCAAAACTGCAATTGTAATATCAATATCTCCAATTTTGCTTTCATTTGGCTTCTCGGGCTTGGTTGGCATAGGATTCGGATATTACCCTGCATATAAAGCTTCGTTATTAAATCCTATCGATGCTTTAAGGTATGAATAAGGCTTTTTTATGGAATTTAACGGAACAGACAAAAGGTATAATCAATTCAGCGAATATTTGAAAAATAAATTTGGTGCGAAAGTCTATAAAATAACACTGGATGCTGGATTTTCATGCCCAAATAGAGATGGGAGTCTTTCAAACAGAGGCTGCATATTTTGTGATGACGGCGGAAGTTTTTCTCAAGCTCACTCAAACAAATTATCTATTGAAGAACAAGTAAATGTGGGGGCTGAAAATCTTAAAACCAGATTTAAAGCGCAAAAATTTATGTCATATTTTCAAGCTTTTTCTAATACATATAAACCTGTTAAAGAGCTGAAAAAAATTTATTCTTCATCTTTGTGCAGACCGGATATCGTTGGACTTTCTATTGGTACAAGACCGGATTGTATAGATGAAGAAAAACTGAATTTAATATCATCTTATGCATCTGATTATTACACATGGATAGAGTACGGTTTACAATCCGTACATGATAAAACACTGAAAAAAATTAACAGAGGGCACGACTATAAATGTTTTCTGAAGGCTTATGAGCAGACTAAATCGAGAGGAATTAATGTCTGTATTCACGTTATACTAAACTTATTTGAAACTTATGAAGAAATGATGGAAACAGCAAAGACTATAGCAGATTTAGAACCTGATGGTGTTAAAATCCACATGTTGTGTGCACTAGAAGGAACTAAATTGGCTGAAATGTATAAAAACAACGAAATTGAATTTATGAGTGAAGATGAATATGTAAATACTGTATGTGATTTTTTAGAATATTTACCAACAAAGACAACCATACACAGGCTTGCAGGTAATGGACTCAGAACGGAGTTAGTGGCACCGCGCTGGATTGGAAGAAAATTAGACTGCTTAAATAGAATTGACAGAGAATTTCTTCGCAGGGATTCTTGGCAAGGCTGCAGAAACGGAAAATAATTACATTATCATAAGTAATTCTCTTATAACTTTTGTAGCCACAGCCGTTGAAGCGCCACTCGAGTCATAATCAGGAGCAAGTTCTACAACATCTGCACCAACAATATTAAATTCTTTTAAATACTTGAACCAACCAAGGAGTTCATTAAAGGTTAGCCCTCCAACTTCCGGGGTTCCTGTACCCGGCATAATAGATGTATCTAAAACGTCTAAATCGACAGTAACAAATATAGGTTTGCTTTTTAAAGTGTCTAAGTCATCATACTTTGTTGCACGTGTATTATATTTTTTCATTAATTGGAATTCATCTTTCATTCCGGAACGTATTCCGATTTGTTTTAGATTTTCGAATCCAACAATATTTCCAGAGTGCCTTATTACGGCTGAATGTGACAGTTGTTCACCTAAATATTCTTCTCTTAAATCAGCATGCGCATCAAAATGTACAATTGCTAAATCTTTATAAAATTTAGACACAGCTTTAATTTCAGGAAGTGTTACAAGGTGTTCTCCGCCTATTCCAAACACTCTTTTATTATCTCTATAAATCTCTTCCACATTTTTTTCAATTAAATCTAAAGATTTCTCAGTATTTCCTAAAGGAAATTCCAAATCTCCTGCATCATGGAAATTACAATCCTCTAAATGTTTATCAAAATACGGAGAATACTCTTCAAGTCCCCAGCTTGCAAGCCTTATTTGCTCCGGAGCAAATCTTGAGCCGGGGCGATATGAAACAGTACCATCAAACGGTAGACCTAACATCACAATATCTGATGAATTATAATCTTTATTTTCTCCCATCCAATTTTTGTCTAAAAACGGTCCTGATAACATTGATTTCTCCATTTAAAACTTACTTGTGATACTCTAATATAACCTGTGCTTTAACAGTATCTGAAGGATAGGATTTCGGAAGCGGTTTATAAGGAGCTCCTGCTTTAACTGCATTTAACACAGAAATATTTGCCTTTTCATTAGATGATTCAACAATTTCAACATCAGAAATACTGCCGTTTTCATGAACTCTGAATTGAACCGAAACTTCATAGTCAGCATTCGATTGATATGGAATCCAATTCTTATTAACTGCATAAGGTAAATACTGAAAATATTCATTTAAATTAGTAATTTCTTTATTTAAAATAGACTCCGGATTTTTACGTACTGTGTTTGTACTACTTTGGATATTATTCATTTTTGCTGGTACTGTATTCTTAGCAAAAGGATCTTGATCTGTATTTTTGGGGATATATTCAAACGCTAAAACCGAAAGTGTTACGCACAACATTAATAAAATAAACAAACTCTTTTTCATCATAACTTTACGCTTTCTTTAAATAAAATTATCTCACATAAACTCTGGGCAATCTTACTTTTAGCCTGCAGGTTAGTTCATAATTAATAGTATGCAATATTTCTGCCCAATTATCAAGGGGCAAATTTGTGTCATTTAATAACGTAATTACGTCGCCGACATTTGCTTTAACATCGCCTACATCAAACATCATTTGATCCATAGTTATATTGCCGATTTGGTGGATTTTTTGCCCGTTCAGAATTCCGTATATTTTACCTGATAAGCCTCTAGAAACACCATCTGCATAGCCTATTGGTATTGTTGCTACTCTGGTTGGTTCATAAGCAACAAACTTGTGCGAATAGCTTACGCCTTCACCTGTTTTAACCTCATGAATATTAGTAATGCGACCTTTTAAGCCAATAATTTGTTTTAATTTTGGTTTATAATTTACTTTTGACGGTAATTCCGGATACAAACCATAAATAGAAATTCCAACTCTTACCATATTTGATTTGATATCATAAGCAAATGTTGCAACCGTATTTTGTATATGAATTAATAATCCGGTTGTATCAATGTTATCAATTACGTAATTCCATTTATTAATTTGTTTTTCCGTTTCTACAGGGTCTTCCGCAGAAGCTAAATGTGTAAATACACCCTCAAACGAAACATAATCAGATTTTTTTACAATACTTATATAATCTAGGGCATCTTCAGATCTAACTCCTATACGATTCATACCGGTATCAATTTTAACGTGTACTTTTGGTTTTATTCCCGTTCTTTCATAAACATCTTTACAAGCGTTTAAATGCTCTTGATTAAATATTGAAAAAGCAATATCATTTTTAGCTGCGGTTTCAACAGCCCAAGTCGGAATTGCACCTACAACAAGAATAGGAGCCTTAATTTTTACATTCCTTAAATCTAAGCCCTCATCAACAGACGATACACCAAACATATCAACGCCGGATGCAAGCATTGTTTGTGCTATCATTTGAGCACCATGACCATACGCATCAGCCTTTACTATTCCTAAAAACTTCTTATTTGAAGGAATTCCTTTTTTTATTTCAATTATATTTTGAGCCAAAGACTCTAAATTAATCTCAACCCATGCATCTTTATGAGTATTCACATTTGATTGTCTTATATTTTTCATAATACTTCCTTAGCTACGATAATCAAATTATATCACAATATAAGAATTGAATAATTTATACAATCGTCTTGTTGACTTTTTTATTCTTATCATTAAATATCAAGTATGACTAAAGATTACTATAAAATTTTAGGCATATCGGAGTTTAGCACACAAGATGAAATAAAAAAAGCGTACAGAAACTTAGTGCGCAAATTTCACCCTGATGTTGCAGGAAACAGCGATGAAATAGTAAGCAGATTTAAAGATATTAATGAAGCTTATGAATTTTTGTCTGACTCATTTAAAAAGTCAGACTATGACAAGGCAAGAAAATTTTATAATTATGCCGAATCAAAAAAAGAATACAATAATCAATACAAAAATACAAAGAATACAACAAATCCAAATTACAAAAAAACTAAAACCGAAGAAAAAAAATCAGAAAATAAACAAACAGAAGAAAAACAAAACAGTTTTTCTTTCAACTGGGAAGAATTTATTAAAAACTTTAAAACAGAAACAGAAACGAAAAGAATACAAACACCGCAAAAAGGAAAAGATATCAATACTGATGTTGAAATTTCTGTCCTGGAATCTATAAACGGAACTACAAAAACTATAAACATGTTAAAGACACAAGTTTGCCCAAAATGCGGAGGACGTAAGTTTGTTAATGGCAGTGCATGTAAACATTGTCATGGAAAAGGTGATATTTCAGAATATAAAAAATTTAATGTTAGAATTCCAGCAGGAATTAAAGACAAATCTAAAATACGACTTGCAGGGGAAGGAGAGAAAGGGCAAAACGGAGGCAAAAACGGTGACTTATATTTAACAATACATATTGCAGGGGTAAATGAGTTTGCAACGGAAGGAAATAATGTATTAAAAACCGTACCGATTTCTCCTTTTGAAGCTGTCCTTGGAGCGGCAATTAATATTGACACTCCAATAGGCAAAGTATCCCTAAAAATTGCCAAAGGAACTCGCAGCGGTCAAAAAATTCGTTTAGCGGGGTGCGGTTTAGAAAATAATGGCTTATACGGAGACATGATTGTTACTATCGAAATTCAAATTCCTAAACAAATATCCCCGGATGAATTGAATCTTTATAAAAAATTACAAGAAATTTCGATAAATTCAGTAAGATAAAATATTTCCCATCTAAATTTCTGAAAGAATTTCGTTTGTGCATTCTAAAGCAACATCTGTTACAAAATCCATATCTTCTTTTTCTATTATTAACGGAGGGTTAAAGTAAATGACATCCCCTAACGGTCTTAATAAAACACCTTTTTGTAACGCTTTTTTATATATTTGATATCCTATTCTTTTATTAGAATCAAACGGCTCCTTTGTATCTTTATTTTTTACAAGTTCGATAGCATTTATTAATCCTATTGAGCGTACTTCTCCAACATTTGTCAATGGTAAAAATTTCTCTCTGATTATATTATTAAAATATTTTGCTTTTTCGTTAGCCTTTTCTATTATTTTCTCATCTTTCATAATATTTAAGACTTCTATTGCTGCTGAACATGCTAAAGGATTGCCTGAATAAGTATGAGAATGCATAAAAGACTTGCCTTTTAAGTAATCATCATAAAATGCATCATAAATTTTTTGTGTTGTTATTGCAATTGCCATCGGCATATATCCACCCGTCAATCCTTTTGAAAGACACATGATATCAGGACTGATACCGGCATAATCGAATGCAAAAAATCTTCCTGTTCTTCCGTATCCGGTAGCAATTTCATCCGCAATCAAATGGACATTATATTTATCGCATAGCTCTCTTAATTTTTTTAGATACAAAGGCGGATACACTTTCATTCCGGCAGACCCTTGAAGAAGCGGTTCTACTATTATTGCAGCAGTCTCATTTGCATGTTTTTCAAATGCTTCTTCTGCTTTAATAAAACACTCACAATTGCAATTATCTCTGCTTTTGCCCCAAGGACATCTATAACAATCTAATCCCTCAATCCTTATTACATCTAATAATAATGGTTTATATAATTCCGAATACAGGTCAACACCGCCAACCGCTAAAGCTCCCAAAGTTTCGCCATGATAAGCGTCTGCTAAAGCCATAAATCGTTTCTTCTGAGGATTACCTGTTTGATAGTGATATTGAAAACTCATTTTTAATGCCATTTCAATAGCGGAAGAACCGTTATCAGCAAAATTGAATTTGCATAATCCTTGCGGTAAAACTTCCATAAGTTTTTGACAAAGTGTAATAGCTGTTTTATGAGTAAAATTTGCAAATATTACGTGCTCCAATGTGTCAATTTGTTTTTTTACAGCTTCATTAATTCTGGGATTGCAGTGTCCCAAAAGATTACACCACCAAGAGCTAATCACGTCTTTATAACATTTTCCGTTAATATCGTATAAATTTATACCTTTTGCATGGTCAACAACAATCGGAGGAAGAGTCTCATAATCTTTCATTTGTGAACAAGGGTGCCAAATATATTTTAAATCTTCATTTTGCCAATCCATAAAAAAATCCTCCTCTAAAACTCATTCTAATACGCTGAAATTAATTTGTTAATTTTTTAATCATAATAAAAAATATTGTTGTAATATACTATAAATTTGAATATAATTGTAATATGTTTAAGATAGCACGTAAAAGAAGTATTAATAAAAATTCACCTAAAACTGCAGTAAAAAAAGAAAATAAAAATAAGAAAACGAAATCTACTCAAGGAGGCGGATTTTACTACTCTTTTCTTACCGTAATCCTTTTATTATGTTTATTCCAGATTACCGTCAGTGCTGTTTTAAATGTATCGAAAATCATATCTTATAAAGCAAAAATTGTACAAATAACAAAATCCAGAGATGATGCATTAGCTAAAAATGAAGTGCTAAAAGATAATATTAAGAATTTCTCAAATATCGAAGGATTTGAAGCTATTGCCAGAAACAATCTTAAAATGTCCGGTGAAGACGAAGTTTTAGTTATAATAAACTCTAATAATATAGAAGAACAAGATAAATCAACTGGCACAAAACCGGATTCACTTAGCTTTTTTAACATTAAAAAACATGCTTTTGGCGGTTAATTATTCTTAAAAAGTTTATTTTCAAGTTCAATTGCAGTTTTTGTTTTACTTAAACCACCTTGTGCTGTTTCTTTTAAAAGAGGAGACATGAGTTGTCCTGTAATTTTTAATGTATCAACCACTTCATCGGCAGGAATTTTACTTTTTACACCAGATAATGCAAGTTCTGCAGCTGTTACAGCATGCACACCAAGAAAAGAATTTCTCTTTATGCAAGGAACTTCGACAAGACCGCATACAGGGTCACATGTTAGTCCTAATATATTTTTTAAAGCTAGTGTAACAGCTTCAATAATTTGCTTCGGAGTTCCGCCAAGCATTTGTACAACACTTCCTGCAGCCATAGCTGAAGCCACACCGCATTCTGCTTGGCATCCGGCAACAGCACCTGCAAGTTGAACTTTATTTGATATAATTAGGCCGATAATACCGGCAGTAATTAATGCATCAATTTGTATTTCTTCTGAAATATTTTTTTCTTCAGAAACAGAAATAATTACAGAAGGAACGATTCCGCAAGAACCTGCAGTCGGACAAGCCACAATTCTGCCCATTCTTAAATTTTCTTCAGCCGTTGCTAAAGAATAAACAATAATATTTTCAAAGACTTTTCCAAAAAGAGAATCTCTGTTTTGAAAACTTTTTTGAACTCTGTCACAATCATCTCCACACCAGTTACTTATTGATTTTTCGTTAGATTTTAAACCATTTTTAACCGCATCCTTCATAGCTTTTAGATTTTCAAATGTTTTAAAACGAACTTTTGAAACGCTGCATTCTGCCATGTTTGCTTCATTTTCTTGAGCAATTTCATAAATAGATTTATTTTCTTTTTCACAAAGTTTTAATAAGTCATCAAAAGACAATATATTCATGTTATTTTAGCTTTCTAATATAAGTTACAAAAAATACATCTTCAATTTGTTTTACTTTTTCTACAACTCCAATATCAATAGGCAAGTCTAAAGCTATGTACATAGTGGCTTGGCCACCTTTAGAAGCTCTATCGCAGTGGAGAGATGCAATATTTACACCTTCAATCTGAATAATTTCACTAACATGCGAAATCATTCCGGGTTTATCTTTGTACATTAGCATTAATGTGTCATACTTACCGTTTATATTTGAATCAAAACCGTTAATTTTATTAATTCTGATTTCGCCGGCTCCGATTGAATCTCCGGAGATAGTCATACAATTATCAAAAATAATATCAACAGAATTAGGATGTCTTGATATATCTTGAACATAATCGTATGAATATTCTACACCATTCACTTCTTTAAAAATATTTTTAATTGAAGAATTATCTACCGAATATCCTAGAACTCCTGCTAAAAGTCCTTTATCAGTACCATGACCAAAACCTGTAGTTGCAAAAGAATTATATAAAACAAACTTAACCTTTTTGAATTCATTGTTATAAATATTTCTTGCCATAAGACCAAGACGCACCGCTCCTGCGGTATGAGAACTGGAAGGGCCGGCCATAATTGGGGAAATGACTGAAAAGATAGACTTTTCTTCCATTAATATTTATCCTCTTCATCTTTATCGGCATTTATATATCCGTCCATTATGCCTAATAGTGAATTTTGCCAATCGCTGCTTTTTTCTAAGAAGAAATCTGCACCGCGAGCTCTGCATTGTCCTTCAATTTCTTTTCTTGAAGACGCTGTTATAACACCAATTACAGTCTTTGAGGAAGAAGATAGTGCTAATTTTCTTAATTCTGTGAGCAATATAAACCCTTCACGTTCAGTTGGTATAAATAAGTCCATGATTACATAATCATATTTTCTTTGTTTAAATTTGTTCACCGCATCGTAAATTTCTTGGGAACAATCAACATCATACTCATACCTTGATAATAAAACCTTTAATTGATATGTTATTACACCTAAATCGTCTACTACTAATATAGCAGGGCCTTTTTGCTCTTCCTCCTCTTTCATACCCAGTGCTCTGCTGGCTACAGGTTTTTTAGCATTTTCATTTAATATTTTAAACATATCAAGTATGTCAATTAATTGCTGTTTTAATATCAATAAATCAACTTCTTTTGGAACTTTTGAATTCGTTATATTGAAAAATAACTGTAAAAATTCTTCATCTAAATCTACTGATGCCATAATCACTCCATTTTTATCGATTATAACATATAGCATCAAAAAAAGTAAATTAAATTTCTTATATTAAATATTCAAGTTTTTATTTTTTTAATATATAATTTTGGTATGAAAAAAATATTATTAATTCTGGCATTATTTTTTTGCTTAATTCCCGTTTCGGAAGCTAAATCCGATATAGATTTTTCTTTCTTTTGTATAAAGAATTGCAGTGAAAGAGATGTAAAAGCGCTTTTAAACTCACAAGTAAAATATGCAAATAAGAACAATTTCGAAAAGTTTATATCTACTTACGACCCAAACTACAAAAACGGTGACGGTTTTGACTTAGAAACTTATTCTAAGTTAGTTAAAGAATTATGGGATACTTATAGTGATATTAAGTACGGAATAAAAATTCAGGATATAAAAATTGATGGAGATAAAGCTGAAGTTAAGTTGGTAGAAACTTCCAGCGCAGAGATTCCAATAAACAAAAACATGGGTGGAGTATTAAGAAGCAAATCATACAGCATTTATTACTTAAGAAAGATAGATAATAAATGGAAAGTATACTCTGATAAAATTATAAATGAAGATACATCAATGTTATACGGTGATGCGGTAAATCTTGATATTAAATTGTCAGCACCGGAAACTGTAGATGCTAATTATGAATATACTGCATCTTTAGAATTTATTCCGCCGAAAGATACATTCGCAATTGCATCAATAGCAAAAGATAAAGTTGAATATCCGCAAAAACTTGCAAAAGAAGTTTTTAGAAAAATGCCGGAGGATAATATTCTTGAGCGGCTATTTATATCAAATAGCGACAGTACAAATGAATATATAATTGCATCAATAGGTTTAACTAAAGCAGATATTCAAGATTTAAGTATAAAACTAAGCTTGAGCGGTTTTGGTTATAAGATTATAAGGGTTAATGTAAATGCTCCGAAAACAGAGGGGAAAAATGACAAAAACTAACAGAATAATCTATTTTATTATTTCTTTAGCTTGTTTTATTACATTCAACTTATTTTTAACATCTTCTATATTAAATTCAATGCCACAATTATCTTCAAATCCTATTTTTAGTTTGTTATATGTTAAAAATACAGGTGCTGCATTTAGTATATTTGAAGGTGCACGTATGTTTTTAATAATATTTGCAATACTGGCATTAACATCTGTTATTTTTTACACAATCAAAAATATTACCAAATATTCATTAATTACAGTATTTTGTTCTGCCATGCTCTGCGCGGGAATTTTTTGCAACATGTGCGAAAGAATTATTTTAGGATATGTTAGAGATTTTATTAAGCTAAATTTTATAGATTTTCCGGTTTTTAATATTTCAGATATTTACATAAATATAAGTGTTTTTGTTATAGTATTTATAGTAATTAAAAACACTTATTTTAGAAAACATGAAACTGATAATTGATGATTTAACAGAAGAACAACGATTGGATATATATCTTGCATCATACATGCAGGATTATTCCCGCTCTAAGCTCCAGTCTAATATTAAAAACGGGAATATTCGCGTGAACTCGAATCCGGTTAAACCATCATATACAATAAAAACCGGCGATATAATAGAAGTTAATATAAATGATGCCACATTAAAAGTAGAACCTGAAAACATACCACTCGAAGTTTTATGGGAAAATGATGAAATGGCTGTTATAAATAAACCTTCAGGTATGCTTACACATCCTACAACAACGGAGACAACCGGCACTCTGGTAAATGCACTTTTATTTAAGTACGGAAATAACCTTTCGGATATTAATGGTGATTTTAGAAGAGGAATTATTCACCGTTTAGACAGAAATACTTCCGGAATATTATTAATTGCTAAAAATAATAAAGCACACGAATTTTTGGTTGAAAAAATGAAAGAAAAAAATATTACAAAAAAATATTTGGCTATTGTTAAAGGTGTTATTGATGACAATGAATTTATAATAAATAAACCAATCGGCAGAAACATCAAACAGCCTCAAAAAATGGCAATAACATATAGCGGTAAAGAAAGTATATCAAAAGTAAAAGTTTTAGAAAGATATAAAGATGCAACATTTATAGAAATTGAACTTGTAACAGGAAGAACGCACCAAATCAGAGTTCACATGTCATCAATAGGACATCCCGTATACAATGACACATTGTACGGATTTGGTAAAATGAAAATAAAGACGGAAGAACAAGTTTTGCAGTCATACAAAATCACATTTCCAAAACCTTTTACCGAAGAAAAATTAACATTCGAAATTCCGCAAGATGAAAAAATCTCAAAAGTATTAAACTACTTAAAGTCCCAAAAGGAGGATTAATGGAAAAACTTTTGGAAAAATTAGAAATTGATTATTTATTGGTTAATTCAACAAACGAATATTTAACCGAATATTCAGCCCTTAGCGAAAATTCAAGATATAAGCTTACAGGCTTCTCCGGTTCAACTGGTGACGCTCTGATAACAAAAGATAAAATCTATTTATTTGTTGACGGAAGGTATCATATTCAGGCAGATAAAGAAGCTTTTGATAATATTACAGTAATTAAACTTCAACTTGGACAAAAGCAAGATGAGGAAATTAAAAAACTGTTGGATAAAACTAAAACGTTGGGCATAGTCGGGAAAAAAGTTTCACAATCAAGATTGGAAAATTTTGCGGGATATAAAATAAAACTATTGAAAGAAGATCCTATTAACAATTTTACGGAAGCACATTCAGAAAATTATCAAATTGCATTTCCTCCGATTGAATATAAAGGTGAACCTATATTTATAACAAATTTGGAAGAAGTTTCTTATGTTACCGGACTAAGAGATTTTTCAAAAGACTGTTCCTCAAAAATTTGGGCAAAATTATACTTAGATAAAGAAAAACAAATTCTTTTTAAAAACAATAAAGATTCAGAGAATTTTTTAACAAATTATTCATCACCGCTAATTGTAGATAAATCATCTATTAATGCTTATGACTACAATTTAATAATAAATCCTGTTCATAAGTCTTCCGAAATAAAACAAATGAAATCAATAAAAAGACTTGATGAAATTGAAGCGTATAAAAAAGCATTCGAAAGAACTGATAAAGCAGTGTTTGGGATAAGAGAATATATTGAAAGTAATGATAATTTGTCAGAGTATGATATTTCACAAAAACTTAGAGAAGAATTTATAAAATATGGAGCAAAATCATTAAGTTTTAATTCTATTGTTGCCATAAACAAAAACTCGGCACTAGCACACTATTCAAAAAATTCAAAAGATATAAGACTTAATGAGGGAGATTTAGTATTAATTGATTGCGGAGCATATTATGAAAGCGGACTGGCAACAGATATTACAAGAGTGTTTGTAAAAGGAGAACCCGATTCCCTTCAAAAAGAAGTATACACACTTGTTCTTAAAGCTTTCTTAAACTCATTTAATGCTAATAATTTAAAAACAGGATACGAAATTGATACACTGGCACATTCCATTATAGATAACAAAATAGATGGTTTTAAATTTAATCATGGGTTAGGACATGGCATTGGTATAAATGTACACGAAGCACCTCCAAATCTTTCTCAAAATGAAATTGCAAAAGTAGAACTAAGAGACGGTATGACATTTACAATTGAACCTGGGTTGTATAATCCAGATTATTTTGGAGTAAGATTAGAAAATTCTTGCTATAAAATGAACGGAAAAACCCATTCTTTTGTTAAAATGGGATATGAAGGCAAGCTTATCAACTACAATTTATTAACAGAACAAGAAAAAGAATGGCTAAAGGATTTTAATATATTATGAAAATAACAAGCGTCAATAATGATTTAGTAAAAGAAACTGCAAAACTTCAACAAAGAAAATATCGTGATGACAGCGGATTATTTTTGCTTGAAGGAGACAAATGCATAGAAGAAGCCTTGACTTTTGGAATAGAAATTGAAAAGTTATTTATTCTTGAAGGTTATAAAAAATTCTTGGACGTTAAAAATACAGAATTAATAGAAACTACAGAAGCTGTTTTATCCAAAATATCATCAACAGCAGCGGCTCCCAAAACAGTAGGAATAGCGAAACAACCAAAACAATTATGGAAAAACGATTTTAAAAATATTCTTTTACTTGAAGGTATTAAAGATGCCGGTAATTTAGGAACAATAGTTCGAACTTCTGCTGCTTTTGGTATAGATGCGATTATATTATACGGCGATACTGTAGATTTATACAACCCAAAATGTGTCCGTTCATCAGTCGGAAACTTATGGAAAGTTCCGGTTTTTGAAATCAAAGATTTTGATGTGCTTAAAAACAGATGTAATGAATATACACCTGTAGGAACTTTACCCAAAGCGGAAAATACCGTTTGGCTGAATGATTTTATTCCGTCAGAAAAGAACTTAATCATGTTTGGAACAGAATCGACAGGACTAAGCGAAAAATTAAAAAACTACGCTCAAACAAATATAACTATAGAAATGTCTAAGAATGTTGAATCTCTGAATTTAAGTATGTCTGTGGGAATTATTTTGCATAAATTTTTTGTAAAAAAGTTTTAAGATTAAAACTAAAAAGATAACAAGAGATTATATAGTATCCCTTGTTACCTTTTAGGTATTATTTTACGCTCTAGTGGCAAAGAGCTAACAGAACACCTGCCGCAACAGCAGAGCCGATTACACCTGATACATTAGGTCCCATAGCATGCATTAGTAAGAAGTTTTGAGGATTAGCCTCCAAACCAACTTTGTTAGCTACACGTGCTGCCATCGGTACAGCAGAAACACCGGCTGCTCCGATAAGCGGATTGATTTTTGTTTTTGAACAAGCGTTCATCAATTTTGCCATCAATACACCTGCTGCAGTTGCAAGTGAGAATGCTATTACACCGAGAAGCAAAATGAATAACGTTTGCACAGTTAAGAATTGACCGGCAGAAAGTTTTGAACCGACTGACAATCCTAAGAATATAGTTACAATATTGATTAAAGCATTTTGCATCGTGTCTGAAAGTCTTTCAACTACACCGCATTCTTTACATAAATTACCAAAGCAGAGTGCTCCGAGAAGCGGACATGCGCTTGGTAATAATATCACACAAAGAAGTAAAATCATGAGCGGGAACACAATTTTTTCACGTTTAGAAACTTCCCTCAATTGTTCCATTTTGATTTCACGTTCTTTTTTTGTCGTTAACAGTTTCATAATCGGCGGTTGAATCACAGGAACCAATGCCATATATGAATATGCAGCTACTGCAATTGGTCCAAGCAAATGTTCAGCCAATTTTGTAGTTACATAAATTGAAGTCGGGCCGTCAGCGCCACCGATAATACCAATTGATGCAGCTTCCGGCATTGAAAATCCAAATAGGCAATAAGCCATTAAAAGTGCACCAAATATACCAAATTGAGCAGCACCGCCCAATAATGCCATTTTAGGGTTTGCAATTAACGGACCAAAATCTGTCATAGCACCAACACCCATAAAGATTATTAACGGAAATAATCCCTT
>CADBPN010000006.1 GCA_902796585.1 uncultured bacterium | reverse complement strand
TCAGAAATAAATGTATCTATTCTATACTTATATTTTTCGAAAATATCAAGGGTTTCTTGATTTGAACCACCATCAATAACAATCCATTCAAAATCTTGCCAAGTTTGGTTTACAATACTTTCACAAGTTTTTTCCAAATCAGGCTCATTATAGCAAATTGTTATTATGGATAATTTTTTTTGCATATTAATCTATCCTTATTTTCAATTTTACACCAAACAACTTTATTTCTATATGAACCCGGTTTTTTCTTATTGAAAATATCGTACTACATATTTTAGCTACCCTATATGCAATAATTTCAAAATTATGACTACGATTCAAATTATTATGAACCATTTTTAAAATATTTTTTTCATAAATTTCAATAGTTGATGTATTAAGATATTCCTCTCTTGCAAATTTTCCCATTTTTTTAATATCAACATTCTTCTCTACAATATTACGTATAATATTTGCTAATTCTTTCTCATTTCCCATTTTGAAAAGAAAACCGTTTCTTTTATTTACTATGTACTTTGCTCCGACATTATTGGTTAAAATCAATGCACATGACATCATTGCACCTTCCAATGCCACTAGAGAACAGCTTTCATCTACCGATGGAACGATTATTATATCAGTATTTTGATATAATTGAATTTTGTCTTCATTATTGGTAATTTCACCAATATACTCAATACAAGACAAATTATCAATATCTTGCAGGAGTTTATCACTATAATTTTTATATGCATCTATTAATCTCCCTGCAAAAGTTATATGTATTTTTTGTCTGCATTTTTCAGGCAATATTTTTACTGCATCAACTACAGTGTGAAAACCTTTTTCCTTTGCAATAGTTCCCATAACCAAGAAGTTAAATTTACCATCTTTACAATATTTTTTATCATCTTTATAACAATCTTCTATTGCATTGTGTAAAATCTTCAGTTTTACATTAAATTCCTTATAAAAAATTTCTGCAGCATATTCACTCACACAATAAAATCTTTTGGAAGATTTTAATAAAATATCCAGATTTCTGTCATAACAATACGGCAACCATTGTTGAGCCTCTGTCACTAGCAAGACTGTCGAAGTATATTTTCGCGCATATTTGTATATTCTATAACAAACTATTGTACTTAGAATTATTAAGTCAAATTGTTTAAAATAATTTTTATAGTTCTTTAAATTGTTTTGATCTAAATATTGCACTTCGACATTTATATTATCAAATTCTTTTGTAAAATTACCCATAACCAAAGATGCAACGGACACATCATAATTATTTCTAATTAATATTCTTGCCATTTGCAATAATGCTATTGGGGCACCGGTATAAGACATTTCATTTGATACTAATAATATTTTTGCATTGCACATATCATACCGCTTCTAAATAATCTCTATAACAATCTGGTTTCATTTTTTTATACTTTGAAATTTATAACTTTATACCTTTTATTATCAGAATTCCGAACTGAGAAGATTGATTTTAGATTCATAAACCCTCCGAAAAATATAATATCATAAAATTTAGACTCCATGTTATAATAATCATGCAAAATATAATAAAAGAGCCTAATGCATGCTTAAATACATACTAAAACATATTTTCAGCGTTTATAATGAACATATTGGTTTAAAGAAATATAAAAATATAATAATATTCGGATTCAAAATTAAGATACGAGTTAAAAATAGGGATAATCTTAAAAGCTTTATCAATTCATATAGACCTCAAAAGTTAAATGATACAAATCTTGATTTACATAGGGAAAAAGTATATTTATCTGTTGTTTCAATATATAAAAACGAACCTGACCTAAAGGAATTTATAGAATATCATAAGTTAGCCGGTGTAGAACGTTTTTATTTATATGATAACGGTTCTACTGACAACTCAAGAGAAATGCTGCAACCTTATATTGATGATGGTACTGTTGTTTACAATTATATAGAAGGTAAGTGTTTACAATTTGCGGCATATAGAGATGCTATATTCAAATACAAAAATGAAACTGAATGGATGGCTATTATTGACATTGATGAATTTATAGTTCCGGTTAACACAATGGATATAAAAGAAATACTGCATGACTTTGAAGAATATCCTGCACTTGGAATAAATTGGATTATGTTCGACTCTAACGGCATAAAAAAACGTCCGAAAGATAAATTATGTATAGAAGCATATACCAGAGTTACGGCTAATTATCAAACAGCCGTTAATCATCACATAAAATCAATTGTAAAACCTAAATTTGTTACGTATGTAAACAATCCGCATTATTGCTTTTACAAAGGAAATAAACTTGCAGTAAATGAGAATTTTGAAACAATAGGTTCAAAAGATGCATATTTGGATATTAAAAATGCATATACTAAATACAATTCTGTTGAAAAAATTCAAATAAATCATTATCATACAAAATCAGAAGAAGATTACATGATGAAAATACAAAGAGGATTTGCTGACCGTTCCGAAAACATTCAAAGACCACTCAATGATATTTACTTAAATTTTGATGTTGAAACAACGCATGATTATAAAATACAAAAATTTTTACCCGAATTAAAAAAGGTTATGAATTAAATAACAGCACTACTTCAAAAATCTCTTTTTTATGAACAATCCGCCGTCGTTTTTATTATTTGGATTTGCATACAAAACATCGGGATTAAACCATATATCTTCATGTAAAGGATAATATGAATTTATTTTAAAACCATGATTGGTTATTAATTTACTCATTCCAAGCTCATATTTTGCAATAATATCTTCTTTTATTTGTTCTTTTTGAATGTTATTAATGAATTCATTAAACCAATCTGTTTTGAATATTTTATCGGAAAATATAACAAACCAGCTTTGAATATGTAGATTTTGTATTAATTTTTTCTTTAAATACATACCTTGTGTATTTTGTAACATACCGTAAAAGTCGTTATTTTCGGACTTATTAAAAACATCCTCCAGATTATTCCCGACAAATTCCACAGAATCATTACAAAAAAGAAGACTGTCTATCTTATCTAAAATACCTAACTCTCGCAGTTTAATAAACCCCCTTTTATAAGAACCAAAATCGTATTCTCCATGTCTTTCAAATATTACAGCATCTGCTAAACCTCGCAATGAATCTTTTTCTTCCGGTAATATTTTAGAATCAGATACCG
>CADBPN010000005.1 GCA_902796585.1 uncultured bacterium | reverse complement strand
CTTTCATATTTAGAATAATTTATCTACGACATCACCGTTATTTTGCTTTGTCAAAGTTTCATTTAATTTATTTAAACTATACAAAATATTTTCCAAATACGGAGTTGTTGTTTCGCCCAAAGACTTTGATATCAAACTTGCAAAATTTTCAGGAATTGCCTTTAATAATTTTTCATTTGACAAATTCTGGGCTTTTGATTCTTTTAATAAATCAATTAAAAACTTTTCACTTGTCACAATATCAAACAATCGAATAAGTTCCTTTTGAATATTCAAATAATATTTTTTACAAAATTTTTGATACATTAGTTTTTCTACAAACATAAACAAAAGAGAAAAACCTACTGCAAATACAGAACATAAGGCAGCAATTTGAATATTTGCGATAAGACCGTCCAGTGAGCTTCCTATATTTTCAGCTGATGTGAAATTTATGGCGGAAAAAGCTATTGCCATTTTTAAAAATGTAAAAAACGGCCCTAAACCTGTTAAAAGAGTCGGTATTGTTTGAATAAATTTATGATTTATTTTTGATAACACAAGAGTTTCTTCATTGAAAAAATAGGAAGCATCTACCGTAAGATAAATATCAGACCTTACTTCATTAGCAGGAATCGGTGCTTGTGATGCTATATATAGTTTTTCCGGGAATAACAATGCCTGTTTAAAATCAGCCCATATTGTATTTGTGTAATTATTACCGGACATGAACTCATCAAGCTGTTTAAATTTATATGACAATTCGCTTTTATTAAGCGAACGAAGATGATTTACAACCGCTTGCAAATTTGTTTGAACATTTCCGTAGCTTTTAACTACATACAATATAAAGACAACAAACGCAGCAACAATAATTAAAATTGCCGGTTCGGTAATCAATTTAACTAAAAACATGCTCTTCCCCTCCTAATAAAGTATAGCATAATAAACAAAATTAGACTATAATTTCTGTATGGAATGCAACAAATGTCATAAATTAGTTCCTGAAAATGCAACAGTTTGTCCGCACTGTAAGAAGGTATTGGCACTGGAGTGTCCTAATTGTCATTCTGTTCAGCACAGCCCTGTTTGCGATTCCTGCGGTTACATAATATTAGAAAAATGCACCAAATGCGGAAAATTGGTTCCGACAACAAATGTAAAGTGCAAATGCGGTTACCCTGTTAAAAGCAGTATTGCTTATAATGAGTGTGAAAACGACGAGTTTGCAGCAATGACTATAAGATTTGCAGCTTTAAAAAATATCAGAAATCTACTGGGCTCTTACTCTTTGTATAAAAAATTCCAAACAAAATTAAATAATATGCTTTTATCCCAAATAAATGGCATTGAAGGGAAAATTATAATATCAAGAAATGATTATATAATAAATTTTAACAAAGAACTGTCACTTTCAACATCAGCTAACAAAGCTATTCGATTAGGATTAAAAATATTAAATGCATTTTCTGAAATAAACTTAAAAGTTATTCAAGAACTGGGAACTTCACTCAAGCTAACTATTAATATTCAAAAAAAATTAGCCGAAGACTTATTAGAAAACCGCATTGAAGACAATAATGTCAAACTTCTGGCAATTAAGAAAGAAGAAAAAAAATATCTTAACGGAATGCAAATAATTTTGGATCAATACATTCAGGATTCTATATCAAAAGAATACAAAACGGACTCATTATACGCACTTGAACACGACGGCAGTTCAATAATGTACTATGAAGTAGTACTGGGGAATTATATTCTTCCTCCGACCGAAGAAAGCAATGATAATGCGCCCGCAATTCCGGTTAATAAAATAAAAAAAATTGTAAATAATCAAGAACAAGAGGAAGATTTATATGGATTTAATGTCTTTGATATAAAAGCAAAGTGCAAATTTGAAAAATCAAACGCAATAGATGTAATACAGAAATTAGACTCCAATAAGATTATTGCCATAAAAGCCGATGAAAAATTACTTCCATCTACATCTGAAATTATGAACTATTTTGATCGGCAAGGTATAAAAGTATTACATGGTGTTTGTACTGACTTAATTAGTTCAAAGCCATGGGGAATGCTAGAGCTATTGTTCAAAGAATTTTATAATCTTTCAGAACACAAAAGTCTTATTGATGAAAATTTTGACGTAAAAATATTTACTCATCTAAAAAATTTACTTTTTGAAAAACGAAGAAAAGCAGGTACGGCAGAAGATGCAAGATTTGCTTACATTGAAGATTTTTGTAATTTTTTGGCTTCTTTAAAAAATTGTGTAGTTTATATAGAAAATTTTGAAAAAATTGATGACACCACAATCCAAACTCTTGAATTATACTTTGATAAGTACAAAAATATAAATGTAAATTTTGTTTTTTCCACAACCGGCATATCTGTTCATTCCAAAATTAAAGAATTACTAAGGACGGAATATTACACCGAGTATGAGTTAAAAAAATCCGGTATTGAAGAACTAGTTTCAAATATTAAAGAGGATGCCTCTGATTTTATAAAATCATTTTACTTTGAAAAAATACAAGAAAATTATAAAGGTTCAAAACTATATTTTGATAATGCAATAAAATATATAGAAGACAAAGGAATTTTACTTAGCTTTGAAGATAAATTGATTATAAAAAATAATAATTCCGTAGTTCTGCCTCCTGATTTTGAAGAACTGCTCAAATCCAGAATAAAGCATTATGCACGCAACATGGATATGTCATTTGTAATAGCATATTCAAATTATTTCGGTCCGAGAATGGATTTCAAAATGCTTGCAAAATTGGGGATTAAAAATCCGGAAAAAACCGGTGAAGACATACTAAAAGCAGGCTTTGGATTTGTAAAAGATGACACTATATATATGAATAATTACGGCATTTTACATAAAGTCGTCCAAGCTTCATTAAAACCTCAGGTAGAAGAGATTTTAATAAAAAATATATTGTCCGCACTCGGAGAAGGATTGGACACCTCTCTGATGCTTATGATTATGAATAAATTAGAAATGCATAAAGATGAATATCTGACAGCTTGGAAAAATTCTCAATTTGCTATGCTTGTTGGTGATTATGACGCATATTTAAAGAATTGTTTAAGATTCTTATCAATAATAGAAAAATTTAATGAACAAATTCCTAAAGAAGAAGTAGAAGCTTGTAAAATGGAAGTTTTTCAAAATATCTTAATGAGTTTATATTCATATTCTCCCACTAAGATATACTCTATAGAAAATATACTGTTGATGGAAGCAATAAACAATGATAATGAGGAACAAATTGTTAAGTTATCTAATCTAATGCTGCAAGGAGCATTGGTATCATCTAATTATACAGATGCACTAACTTTATTACACAATATATTGAAACGAATGGAAGAACCCAGTTTAATTATAGACAATTCAGTAAATAAAAAATTCTTACTTCTTTCATTAGTTAATATTGAAATATTGTTCAACATCGGAGAATTTACCAAATGTATTGAAACAGCAGAAGATTTGCTCTCTGTAATTAGTCCAAATAATATAGACAGCATAAAACCTGACAGTTTTTCTTCTAATAAATTTATAGAACATCTACAGGAAACGTACAGATTGGTTTGTTTTGCAAAAATCATCAGAGGAGATTTAGATTTAGCTGAATATTTGGATAAATTAAACAACACATTCGGAAAAGCGTTCCCTGACAAAGAATGTATTATTGCAGTAAAAGAATTCCTTTCAGGCAAAGATTATGTGCCGTCAAATGTTGAAAACGCAACAGCTTTCTCAAAAATGATATATCTCATTTTGCAGGAATTTACATTACATAGCGGTGATTACAAAAGTTTTGCTCAAAATATTTATCAAGCGAAATTGCTGGCTAACGATTTACACCAAATTCAAGTTGAAAAATTGTGCGAACTTTTGATAGCTAATTCTTATATGAACATAGGAATCAAGAAAAAAGCTGAATATATCTATAATGATATTTTACAAATGTCAGAAAAATCAGCCATATTTACAATAAATTTACTCGCCCAGTACTTTATAGCAAGAAAAAAGATTGCAGACAAAGATATTCAAGGAGCTTTATATATTATAAACGATGCTCTTGCAATCATCCAAAAACGAAACAATGATGCAAAACTTCTTTACGTTATTTTTGAAAAATTATTTGTTGATGTCGTATCAGAAAATAATATAGAATCCGTCGATATAAATTCAGAAAAAAACAATTTATTTAGTGCTTCATCAAATAATGAATTTGCAAGAATTGTAGGACGTATAAACGTCGAAGAAAGCTTTGACAACTAAATTAACAAACATTAATGTGTTTCAACAGTACAAGTAGATCCGTCTTGCAAGTACTTGCTCCATACTTTTACAACCGGATTGTTTTGAACAGCATCCAGGCTTGACGTATCAACATCTTCTCCAGTAGTTTGCTGAACAAGAGCATAAGCATTGGTTATTGAAACTATTTCATTAATTTGTGATTTAGTTAACTTACAACTCGTTGTAGCATTAATTCCGGAAAAATTAAGATTTTCCTTGTATACGCATTTATCTCCCTGCCAACCTACAATATTTTTTGTAGATTTTACTACCATACCTTCAGTTTTTACAGTACCAGACTCCGTATAAGGAGAACAGGTTTTTAAAGCATCAGTAATTGACTTTTCATTTGCATTAACAAATAATATACCACTAGATATGACTATTGCTAAAATTATACATATTTTCTTCATAAAATCTTCCTTTTTTTATATTATGAATTATAAAAGATTTTTTGTAAAGAAATATAATTAAATGTAAAACTGTTGACAAAGTTTTTAAAAATATGCCGTTATACAAAGAATCTTTTGAGTTATTGTAGACTTCATTTTCTTCTTTCCTTTAATTCGGACGTAAAGGAAAGAAGAAAAATACAAGTCTTGTACCGCGAACATTAACGGCAAGTGCGAACAATAGGAAAACAAATATCAAAATACATAAAGTGTTTAGTGAGCGAAATAGATTCGGCTTCAGCCGAACCAACAATTTAATCAAAAATGCCCGTCAGGGCATAGTGGTTGTTTTTTAATCGCGTGTTTCTCTTTTTCTTTTGGTTCGTTTTCTTTTTCTCTTTGCTTCG
>CADBPN010000004.1 GCA_902796585.1 uncultured bacterium | reverse complement strand
TCCATCCAGCCTAAATAGTTTTTAGTCCAACGTTCAGGAATGAAGTTTATTCTTCCGTCATTTACAGCTTTTATTGCCTCTTCTGCCAACGGTTTCATTTTAACAAACCATTGTTCTGAAAGAAGCGGTTCAATTGTAGTGTTACATCTTTGGCACTTTCCTACGTTATGTTCGTGATCTTTTATACGCAACAAGAAATTATTATATGAAAGCATATCAACAACTTTCTTTCTTGCTTCATATCTGTCCAGTCCTTGATATTCGGGCGGAACTTCCGCACAAGATTTCATTTTACCTTCTTCATCGATAACCCAAATCGGTTTGAAATCATGTCGTTTACCAACTTCAAAGTCGTTAGGATCGTGTGCAGGAGTGATTTTAACAGCACCTGTTCCAAATGATTTATCTACATATTCATCTGCAATAATCGGTATAGTTCTGTTAGTAAGCGGTATAAGAACTTTTTTACCTATAAGTTCTGAGTATTTTTTATCATCCGGATGAACTGCAATTGCAACGTCGCCGAACATTGTTTCAGGACGAGTTGTATCAACTATAATTGCGCCCGGTTCATTAACAAGCGGGTAAGAAATTTCCCACATGTGTCCTTGTTCTGTTTCGTATTCGGTTTCTATATCAGAAATAGCTGATTGACAGCGAGGACACCAGTTAACAATATATGCACCTTTGTATATTAATCCTTTATTGTATAAAGTTACAAAAACTTCTTTAACCGCATCAGAACAACCTTTATCAAAAGTAAATCTTTCTCTTGAACGGTCAAAAGAAGCACCAAGCCTTTTCATTTGATCTAATATTGTACTTTTATGCTCGTTTGTCCATTCCCAAGTTTTTTCTAAGAATTTTTCTCTGCCCAAATCGTGACGGGTAAGACCTTGTTTTGCAAGCTGTTTTTCAACTACATTTTGAGTTGCAAGACCTGCGTGATCTGTTCCCGGAATCCAAAGAGCTTCATATCCGCTCATTCTGTGATAACGGGTTAAAATATCCTGTAAAGTTTCATCAAGAGCGTGACCCATGTGAAGCACGCCTGTAACATTCGGGGGCGGAATAACTATTGTAAACGGCGGTTTGTTTGAATGTGCATCAGCCTTAAAGTATCCTCCGTCTTCCCAAAATTTGTACATTTTTTCTTCTGTAGATTTTGGATCGTATACTGTCGGCAAATCGTTTACATTTAATTTTTCCATAGTTGCTTCACTGGTCATATTTTAATCCTCTTTCGCTTATTTTAAGATAAATCCAGTATACCATAAAAGAATTACGGCTGATAAAAGTATTGTATTTTATTGTGTAAAATTATATACTACCGAACTTAACTAAATTTTGTTTTCTCATTCTGATATTTTCAGGAGTAATTTCTACAAGTTCATCTTCGCCAATGTATTCAAGACATTCTTCAAGGGATAATTCCTTATGACCTTGTAAAGTTACCATAACATCAGCCGTTGCACTTCTCATATTTGTTAATTTTTTAGTTTTGCAAATATTTACAACGATGTCTTGAGCCTTGTTTCCTTCTCCTATTATCATTCCTCTGTATACTTTAGTATGCGGAGTGACAAAAAATACACCTCTGTCCTCAAATTGTGCAAGCGCATAAGGAACAGCTTCACCTTGCTCATGGGCTAAGATAGAACCGCTTCTTTGTTTAGGAATATCACCTGCGTACGGTTTATATTCATCAAATGTATGATACATAATACCTTCACCGCGTGTCATTCTTATAAATTCACTTCTGAAACCAATTAAGCCTCTTGCCGGAATAGAAAATTTCATACTTGTTCTGCCGTTTGCACTTTGCATAGAACTCATATTTGCTTTTCTGCCGGAAAGTCTGTCTATACATGAGCCTGCATATTCTTCAGGAACATCCACAAGTAAATTTTCAAAAGGTTCATACTGTTCTCCGTTAACGGTTTTGAAAATTACTTCCGGTTTAGAAACTTGGAATTCATACCCTTCACGCCTCATTGTCTCAATCAAAATACCTAAATGCAGTTCACCACGTCCTGATACTTTGAAACAATCAGTGGAATCGGTGTCTTCGACTCTTAAACTTACATTCTTTTCTAACTCGTCATAAAGTCTTTTTCTTAGTTGTCTTGAGGTTACAAATTTTCCTTCCTGACCTGCAAACGGGCTGTCATTTACCGAAAAGTTCATTTGAAGAGTCGGTTCATCAACTTTTATTAGAGGTAACGCTTCTATGTTATTTGGGTCGCAAAGAGTTTCACCTATGTGAATATCTGAAAATCCTGCAATACCTACAATATCACCTGCTTCAGCAGAATCTATTTCTACTCTGCCCAAATCTTTAAAACCAAACAACTTCGTTATTTTGCCTTTTGTAACTTTACCTTCTGCATCTATCCATGCAACTTGGTCTTGCGAGTGAATAACACCGTTTGCAATACGTCCTACAACGATTCTTCCTACGTATTCATTATAATCAAGTGTTGTTGCTCTGAATTGAAACGGTTTTGTTGAATCTCCGGACGGCTCCTGAATATTTGCCAATATACAATCTAAAAGCGGAACCATATCACGTTTTTCATCTCCGAGATTTTTAATTGCGAATCCGTTTAAACTGCTTGCATATATATACGGAAAGTCAATTAAATCCTCTCTGTCGGTAAGTTCAGTGAATAAATCAAAAACTTTATCCAAAGTTCCGTCAGGATCTGCTGCAGGTTTATCAATCTTAT
This sequence comes from uncultured bacterium, assembly GCA_902796585.1. GTDB lineage: Bacteria > Cyanobacteriota > Vampirovibrionia > Gastranaerophilales > Gastranaerophilaceae > CAG-196. The sequence goes on along the minus strand of CADBPN010000004.1, from coordinate 6,441 downwards.
TAATTACAACAATTATTTTTATACCCAATTCTAATGCTTTAGAAAGTACAAATCTCGTCTGAGGCATAGGACCTTCTGCTGCATCTACAATCAAAAGAGCTCCGTCTACCATGCCTAACACACGCTCGACTTCACCGCCAAAATCTGCGTGGCCCGGAGTATCTACAACGTTTATTTTTACACCTTTATAATCTATTGAAATATTTTTAGAGAGAATTGTAATTCCTCTTTCTCTTTCTAAATCATTACTGTCTAAGACACGCTCTTGAACTTGTTGTCCTTCTCTGAATACACCGCTTTGTTTTAACATACAGTCTACAAGCGTTGTTTTACCATGGTCAACGTGAGCAATTATTGCAATATTTCTTATATTTTTTGCCATTTTTTATTTCCTTTATTTGAAAGAAAATTATTAATACAATTTTCTAGTGTCAATCTTACACTTATATTGTACTGTCTAAAGGGAAAAATACAACAACTTTTAAAATATTGCTTAATTTATTTTTTTATCATCTCTCTAATTGCCTGTATACCTACTTTAATCGCAGAATCGGTATCGTGAACAACCGGATTTTCAAGTCCCTGCTTTTCACGCTCCTGATTTGCAACAACCAAGAATATTGAGCCGACTTTTACTCTTAAAAAGCTTCCCGCTATAAATAGCGCTGCCGACTCCATTTCCGATGCTAAACAACCCATTCTTAACCAAGCTCTCCATTTATTTTCAAGTTCATAACTTACAGGCATTATTTCAGGGTTATGTTGACCGTAAAACGCGTCTTTACATTGAACAACACCTACATGGTGAGGAAGGTTTAATTTTTCTGCAGAATTTTTCAAAGCTGTAATTATGTCATAGTCAGCTACAGCAGGAAACTCAATAGGAGCATATTCTTTGGATGTTCCTTCCATTCTTATGGCTCCGGTTGCGATTACTAAATCACCGCTTTTTACATTCAAATCCATTCCGCCGCATGTTCCGACTCTAATAAACTTTTTACCGCCCACCTTAACCAATTCTTCCAAAGCAATAGATGCTGATGGCCCGCCGATTCCGGTTGAAGTTACACTGACTTTCACTCCGTCTAAAAATCCTGTATATGTTACAAATTCTCTTCTGTCAGCTACCAATTTCGGATTTTCAAAATAAGCCGCTATTTTTTCACATCGTTTGGGGTCTCCGGGTAAAATTACGTACTCTCCTATATCACCCTCTTTTAAACCTATGTGATATTGTGTTCCGTCATTTGAATATTTCATATAAATCTCCTGTTTAGAAAAATTAATTTTATCACCAAAAAGTATTCCAAGTCAACTTTTATATGATAAAATCATGCTATGGATATTATTAACACTATTAAGAGAAAAATTATAGTTTCATCACAGGCTATGCCTAATGAGCCATTATATGAAGAATGTGCAATGTTAGCAATGATGAAATCTGTTGTTAACGGAGGAGCCGGTGGATTAAGAGTAGCAGGCGCAAGAGACGTAAGGAATGCAAAAAATAATTTTGATATTCCCGTTATAGGGCTTACAAAACCGGAAAAACTTCCTGAAAATTGGAGAGAAATTGTTTATATTACTCCGACACTTAAAGAAGTTAATGAGTTAATCGAAGCCGGAGCCGATATTATAGCTTTTGACGGAACTTCCCGCCCCAGAGGAAATTGTACATTAAAAGATATTATCGAGAAAATCCATTCAGCAGGAAAGCTTGCAATGGCAGACATTTCAACAGAAGAAGAGGGAGTAAATTGTGCCTCTTTAGGTTGTGATATAATTTCCACAACTCTATCCGGCTATACTGTAGAATCCGGAGAAGCTACAGAAGAACCTGATTGGGAACTACTAAAAAATCTCACTAAAAAAATTAATAAACCGGTAATATTGGAAGGCAGGATTTGGGAACCGGAACAGGTAAAAAAAGCATTCGTTCTCGGCGCACATTCTGTCGTAATAGGTTCAGCAATAACACGACCTCAACTTATCACAAAACGTTTTATTAATGCAGTAAATTAAAAGGGGATATAATATGAAAACGGCTCTTGCTTTTGATATTGGCGGAACAAAAATTTATAACACTATAATAGATGAAACCGGAAAAATTATTTCCGAAATTGAAAAATTTTCTACACCAAAAACTTTGGATGAAATAAAACAACTTTTAAAAACACAAATTGCCAAATATGAACACCAAGTTGATGTAATTGCAATTGCAACGGCAGGAGCTGTTAATAATGCAAACACAGGTGTCCTCGGTTCGACAGGAAATCTTGTAGAAGGATATAGTTCAATAGATTTTCAATCCTTGAGCAGCAAAAAAGTGTTTTTGGAAAATGATGCAAACTCTGCAGCTTGGGCTGAATACAAAATAGGAGCTTCTAAAGGAACAACTGTTTCGGTTCTGTTAACACTTGGAACAGGAGTCGGAGGCGGAATTATCATAAACGACAAACTTTTAAAAGGTAAGTCCGGTGCCGCAGGAGAAATGCATTTTAAAATGTATTCCGACAAAAGAAGAAAATGTACTTGCGGAAGCTGGGACTGTTTTGAGATATACGCTTCCGGAACAGCACTGAAACTTGATGCGGAAGAAGCTCTAAATGATAAAAATGTAACAACTTATGACGTTATAAACGGTGTAAAAAATAATGAACAAAAAATGCTTGACATTTTAACAAAATGGCAGAATGATATAATCACAGGGATTAAAGGTCTTGTAAATTTGTTTGATCCTGATTGTGTTGTTCTATCGGGTTCAATGGCGCAATTTGTAGATTTAAAACAAGTTGAAAAAGAAGTAAATTCCGATATTGTAACAACTCCAACTTCAGTAAGAATAGCAACTGCCGGAAATTATTCCGGAATGATAGGTGCGGCACTGTTAGCGCTGGCTGATTAAAAGGTAAATTATGGGAAAATCTAAAAGAAGAATATTAAATATGGGCTTGAATGACAAATTTCCTTATATGACAAGGGAAATGGCTTTAGATTCTGTCGTAAGAAACATTACCCATAAATCAGAAGTGATTGATACAATAACTTTATTTGGATTTTCAGCGGAAGAAATTCTTGAAGCCGGAGCTGCATACGAAGATGTACTTGCACTTGGCGGAATGGTAAAATAAACGAAAGGCTACAATGCTTGATTTTATTAACAAAAGTGATTGGATTACAACATATAAAGAAGATTTTTTACCAAGACTAAATCATTTGGAACAGATTTTGGAAACAAATAAAAATGATGAAGAACTTGAATACCAATTTGTTATTACATTTGAAGCCGCTTTTAATGTTATGAAAAAGTATTTTTCAAAAAAAGGCGAAATGTTATATAAGAAAAAAGAAATTTTAGATTTAGCCATTAAGGAAAATATTATCCAAAATGAAAAAGCCTGGAATGATGCAATAAAACTTACAGAAAGAATTGGCAGAGCTGTTCGTCCGAAGGAAGAAAACATTGAGCTGATAGAAGAGTTTTGCAAAATTTTTACAGATTTAAGCAGTGTTTTTAATAATATGTTAAAGAACAGTAATTAGAAAGTTGACTTATGATAAATAGAATTGCTAATTTCATAAAACAAAATAAATTAGAAGATAAAACAATAATTGTAGGATTTTCCGGCGGTTTCGATTCAATGTGTTTATTGGACATATTATCAAAATTAAAAAATCAGCGTGATTTTGAGGAAATGAAAGTTGTTGCCGCTCATTACAATCATAATTGGCGGGGAGAAGAATCTCTCAGAGAACAGGAAGTATGCAGAATTTTTGCTGCTTCCAGAGGCATTGAGTTTTATACAAAAAATGCACCGAAAACTCTTAAAAAAACTGAAAACGATGCAAGAATTGCAAGATATGAATTTTTTGAAGAAGTGTATGATGAATACGATGCAGATGCAGTGTTTACTGCCCATAATAAGGACGATAATGCGGAAACAATTCTATACCGAATTATAAAAGGAACCGGAATTATAGGACTAAAAGGAATTGCACAAAAAAGAAAGTATTTTTACAGACCTCTGCTTACAACATATCGCAAGGAAATAATAAAATACTGTGACGAAAACAATCTGGCACCGAACAGCGATTCCTCAAATTTTAATACAAATTACAAAAGAAATTATTTACGTTTGAATGTTATCCCGTCACTGGAAAAAATCAATCCGGAAGTTAAGGAAGCGTTGAATACACTAGCCAAAAATGCTTCTTTAGACAATGAAATCATAGAAGAATATTTATCTCGTTTCAGAAAAAAGGTTATTATTGGTGAAACGCTTAATCCTTCTGAATACAAAAATTTATCCAAACCCGTAAAATTGAGATTTTTATATGAATACATCCAAATTTTAGGATTGGATTATGACTCCAAACGAATTAATGAAATATATGAGTTTATTGAAAATAACATTACTCAGAGAAACGGAAGCACAATTTCGCTAACCGCCTCACAATGGCTATACGCTGACGAAAAGATTGTAGAAACTATTCCTCACAAAAAAGTAATTGAACAAGAAAAGTTTCAGCCGTTAAATATTTCGGGAGAAGGCGAATACGAATTTGCAAACAAAACATTCACGATAAAAAAATATGAAGAAGGCCAGCTTTTTGTCTTCCCCGATTCAACTTCTAATTTTGCGTATGTTGATTTGTCTGGAATCGCAATGCCTATAACAATACGAACCCGCAAAGAAGGCGATATTATTACACCTTTCGGAATGAAAGGTTCAATGAAGTTAAAAAAATACATGAATGCAAAAGGAATTTCAAGACACAAAAGAGATGAGATTATTTTGTTATGTAAAGATGATGAAATTCTTTGGGTATCAGGTGTAGGCTTGAACGACAAAATCGGGGTAAAAGTTAAACCGACTCATGTTATTGAAGTTAAATAATATACCATGCCGGAATATTTCATGAATTTTTAACAAAATATACTACGCAGCAAATATTAATTGAATATTTCTTTATTCATCTTATCCCGTTTTTTAGGATAATTTTTATCACGTTGTAATATTTTTGATTTTTCAATAGCATCTAAAAAAGCTTTTTCTTCTTTATTGTTCAGCTTCTGCGCAGAATCTTTTCTGGCTGGAACAATCAGTCCTGTTGTTGTGAAATAATCTATACTTTTCTTTGAAGAGAGATATTTGATAAATAATTTTGCAGAATCCTTGTGTTTAGAATTTTTTGAAATCGCCCAGCCTGATGCGTCTATACTTATAAATCCGGGAAAAACGATAATTCCGAATGGAAAATTTTTTGTTTCTGATATTTTGGGGTACATCCACCTTCCTGACATGTAAAAAGCAAGTTTTCCTTGAATAAACATTTGAGCAAGAGTTAAACTTCCTATTTGCGCCGGATTTGGTGCATATTTACCCTCTAAATTTTTATAATATTCAATACCTTTATCATACCCAAGTGTCAAAATATAAGGTTCGGCATAAAATATATCCCGCTCTATACCAATTCCATAGTGATTTTTGTCAGTGTATTTTTTTAGCATACCGTCAAATTGTTCAAATGACAAATTTGAACAATCGAGTTCTTTTACAATTGATTTGTTGTAATACAAAACAAAATTAGAAATATCTCTCGGAACGGCTAACAACTTTTTATCATAACTCATAGCTTTTATACTTTGAGTATAATATTTATCAAACTCAATCATTGTACTTAAATCTTCCAATTTGTCGGCATAAAAAGGGATGTATAAATTGTTTATAAATACAACATCCGGTTCTGTTGAAGAAGCAAACAACAAATGTAACTTTTGAAAATAGTTTTGAGGAATATGCATAAAATTAATTTTTATATTAGGATTTTCTTTTTCAAAATCAGTTATTATTTTATTTAAAATTTTTGTTTCCGTAACAGAACCCCAGGAAGAAAAAGTAATAACTTCTTGATTATTTTTCGTACAAGAACAAATAAAAAAAGGAAATATTAAGAGCAGAGTCAATAAGAAAAGCTTTTTTAGCATAAATCCATTACATACTCCATACTATTACCATTTATATTAAAAATAAATTTATTTCTTCCAAGTCTTACAATATATTGGAAAATATCGTCGCCAAGCTTTTCACTCAACCTTGTCTGCATTGATGTTACATTAAGACCTTCATATTTTTTCAACTCAAACATATTGTCATCAATGTAACCGATAACCATATAACTGTTTTCTTTTTGTCCTAAATACAATCCTTTATTTGATGAAATTTCACAAGAAGAAATTATTTTATATTCTTCGTTGTTCATAATACATTTTCCAAATAATTGCTTAGTTTCGGGCTGTGGTTTTGTTACAGCTTTTTCTTCTTTTTGAGTAACGGCTCCCAATTCTTTTTTGAAATCCGACTGTTCTTCAGATTTTTGTTGTCTTTTGATTTGCTGCTGCTCAATAAGTTCAAGCAATTTTTTTGCATCACTGTTTGC
>CADBPN010000003.1 GCA_902796585.1 uncultured bacterium | reverse complement strand
CATTCTAATAACAACCCACACAAATTTTTAAAATGCGTAGTTATCGATATGAAGAGTACAAGTTTCTATCATAGCTTCAAGTTCTGCGTCTGCCGCCAAACAATGAGGAGATTTTTCTGAAGCAGTACCGTTTAATAATGCTTCGTCTCTGGTTGTTGTAGGTATTTCAACATTTTTGTATATTAGATTATCTTCATATTTAGCATTCAAAATAGTTTTTATTGCATCATTATAAGTATACGGCGTATCATAAGCTATTCTTGTGTTATCAGCGCCTGATATATAATATCCCCACGCATCTGCTTTTGTTTGATAATAGGGCTTGGAAACCGTAGAGAATCTAACTTCCTGTTCATCGTTCAGATAAGAAATTCTTGTAGACATAAATGTTGTATCAATTTCCGGAGGTCCGAGAGGAACAACTCTGCCAATCGGTAGAATACCAAATGCAAATATATCCGGATTTTTCTGTTTCATTTCATTTCCGTTTTCATCTTTAGTTCCTCCGGGAACGTATTCTGCAGAACCTCGACCTTTTTCACCGTTTACATCGACAAATACAATGTAGAATTGTATATCCTGCGTGTTATATGTACCGGTGACGAGATTTGAAGTATAGAATCTCATGCCGTTAAGCGATTGGAATTGAATTTTATTATCCGGAAAACTGTCTGCTTGCGGACTTACAATTCTGTCCGCTTTGCAGGAATCTGCTTTATCAATAGGGTTTATGTATTTTATTAAAGCTTCGCAGACTCTTTTTGCGCCGTCATCTCTAGTCGTACTGTTTCTTACAAAAGTTTCGCTTGCATCTGCAAACGGGTCGTCTGAGCCTGAGACACCCATTGCGTTATAATATGCTCTGTCGAGCGAGATTGCCGCATTTGTGTATAAATACTGTATCGTTTTATCAAACGGCTTTATTGTAGTAATCGCAGCCATGATTAATACTCCGATTATAGCGAGTACAATAAGAGTTTCCGCAATAGTGAATCCTTGTTTATTCATAAATCAATTTCCTTATGATGCATTTTGCTTACCGTTCGTCCTGCCCTCCCGAACGGGGAGGGCTTAATATGAACTTACACTTTACCAGCTAATTATTACGGCACCGCCATAACCTTGTTGAGCCGGCACTTTACGTAAGTATTCTTTTAGATTGTTGTTGCCTTCCGGTTTTTTCCAACCGTTATTTTCTTCGTCTTGTTCTGTAATTATAGTAATTAGATTGTCCGGAATAACCTTATTGAGTGTACTATGATGTTGAAAGTATTCGACATATTGTTCAATACAGCTATTTCTGCTTTCTCGGGTTAATTTTTGTGGTGATGACCCTGTTCCTTTAATATCTGTAACTGAGAACTTTACAGGGCCTGCGATATCATAACAGTTATCGTACACAACAGGGCCTCTTCCGCCTTCACCTACGTGTTCTGTGAAAGCTTTTGCCGGATCAGCTTTTTTAAGTTTTTCAAGCAAATTCTTGTAGAATACGCTTAAGAAATTTTCTTTTGAGTAGTCTGTTCTATCACCGCCATTATTGTCATAACGTTTTATTAGATTTTTTTCAAGATTTTCGGCTTTAGTTTGCCAAATGGGAGAATAATTGTTCATAGCTTCTTGAGGTGTTGATGCAAATGAACCGGTTGCAGTATTATTATAACTTCCGCCGTTAACACGTGCACTAAATCCGTTACAGCTCATTACTGTTTCTAATCCGGCAGGCTCTGTTTCGCCATATTTATGTAACGGGCCTCCGCCTGAAATATTAAATTTACATTCGCTTCCCAGAGAAGTTTTTGTATAGTGTTCGTGAGAGCCTTTACCGCCGCTTGAACCATATTCAAAGGTTAGATATTTCGGATATGAAACAACTTTGATTGTTGGTGCGGAATCTTTGGGATCTCCGGTACCTATTTCTTCATAAGGCTTGGGGCTTGAACCGTCAAATCCTGCAGGCTTAGTTAATGTGTGTGTTTCCACATATAATGTTCCGCCGTTTTGCGTTTGCGTTAAATAATTAGTTGTTGTTAAATAATTAAATTTGTTAGTATTGTAATCATATATCCAATCACTGCATTTAGATGCTTTGTTTCTGAATCTTGGAGGAATACCGTTTATTGGAGGATTATCAACAATTTGCGCAGAAGAATCTCTTTGTACGTCTAAAAGAGGTACTGAGCCGTATAAATTGGCATATATAAGCAAATCTACAGGTTGTCCTCCTGTTGCAGCACAGAAATAGTCGTCACCGTCAAACTTGCCGTAATTTACTTCTCTGCTTTTTCCGTCAGACCCTTTTACATTTTTAAATATTGAAAATACCGGAAGTGCACCGTTTCTGCCGACAGAATACGCATTATCCAGTTTTTTTGCCTCTGTTTCCGGATTAGGAGTTTTGTTTTTGTACCATTTTGCCATATAATCTTTATGAGTATTATAGTTTGATTCAGCCGCACCCCAATTTTCATCATCCACATCGTCAAAGAAGAATATTGGTGGAGCATCTGCAATTGTCATTCCTGTTTGTGTTTGTGTTGTATTATTGGTTTGTGTTGTGTTATTACTAAGCTGAGCTAGAAACCAAGGTGTGTCATTTGCAGATTCCCAATAATACTGGTGTTTATGTACAAATAATTTATCCAATAAGAATAAAGGATTTGTTTCATTTGCGTTTGTCCAGCTGTCTTTATAATCTTCATCTAATATAGATATGTTATCAGAAGCAAATTCTCCGTCAGCTTTTCCCCATGCATTAACGGATTTTCTGTATCCGGAATTATCGGTATCGGGAGAAAGCATAGAATTACCATCTTCATCTACATACGCTACATTTGTCCAAGGACTACTGCTTGAATAAAATTTGTTTATTAGCGCTTCTAAAGAATCATTTTTTCCATTAAAATCATAACTTTGAATCGGATAATACGCTGTCAAATAATAACTGTTGCTATTACTTTGATTGGATCCGTTAACACCGGTATATCCGCCGCCAACCCCGCCATAAAAATTATGCTCTTTTGCAGCACATTTCCAAACATAATGGTAGTCTGTGCTGCCCACTTTATAAGTCGTATTTTTACAAGCTGACCTTGCTTGAATTACGTCATTGCCTTGTTCGACAAAGCTATAGTTAGGATCATTGTTTTGGGGACCTTTATATCTATAATACCAAGCTGCATCCATACTAAAAGAGTCTGCTGTGGTGCAAACACACCAAGGCGTACTTCCTATATCTGGTTTACCAAACTGTCCTACGTTTTGAAGTTGTACGGATGCACCATGACCTCCATTACCTATCAAAACTGATTTTGATATAAACTTATGAGTTAATAAGCTTCTTAAAACTTCAGGCACGCTTTTTTTCTCATTTGGATTTGAAATATTACCTGTTTTATACTTCACATCGGATGAATTTTGTATTATATGTTTGTTCCAAAAATCCGTCAGACTTGTTTTTCCGGAACCGTCACCTAACTTGTCTAATGAAGCTTCGCTTGTAAAATCAATTATTTCATTGTCGGTTTCATGCAAAGAAATTTTTGAATAATCATATCCGCCGGCTCCTGCACCGTATATATCTACTTCAAAAACAGAAGCTGTTGCAGATGGTTTAAATTTACATTCGTAAGTAAACTTGCTTGAAACAGGGGTTGAACTTCTTCCGTTATACCTATCTTCATAATATACAGGTTTTTGGACTTCGCCCTCTGCAGCTTTCATATTCGCCGGTATATATCTATCCGGAACACCAAAGCATCTGTACGTTCCATGCGGAGCGTTTTCTAAGACAGGAGTACTGTCTCTCGATATAAGAGAGATTGATGCAGCCATTATTATTGATACCGCTAAAAGTACCAACATTATTTCCATTAAAGAAAAACCGCGTTTCCGATTGTTTATCATTGAGTCCTCCTATTGTCCGTTTTACCAGCTTATATATATACCGGTGCTTTCTAACTTGTTTTTAGTTTCAGCCTTTGGTGTAACTAATTCTACTTCTGTTTTAAAATTGTTTTCATCTATTAGTTCATAAGAATCTTTTATATTATCCTCACGAATCTTGCCATCAGAAATTGTAATAATTTCTTTTTTTTCATTGTCGATATCTGTTATAGTAAATTTGCTATCCTCGAAGGTTACTCTAATTTTATAATTCATTTCATATAGTATTCTATAATATACACAGCCATAACTATATAAAACCAGATTGTATACAGATGTGTTTTTTGCGGGAGTAAATTCACAAGTTCCTGTGGTTGGAGAGTCCAGTCCTGTACCGTTGACTTTTATTGTTCCGTCTGTATCTTTATAACACTCAAAGAAACCATGCGGACTTACTATATATTCTTGTTTTGGTCGTTGTGTAACCATTTTTGCCGCAATACCAAAGAATATAGATAATATGAGCATTGATATAAGAGCTTCCGCTAAAGAAAAGCCTTTTTTATGATTCTTTTTTACCATGTTATCACCACCGCTCCCGGAGCGCCTTTTGAACCTGAACAGTATTGTTTATCTTCATCTCCAGCAAGATTTTGTGCGACTCCTTGATAATCGGTGGGAGGAGTACATTTACTCGGATATCCTATACTTTTGTTCCATGGTATTCCGTTACTACTACTACTACTACTACGGTTATTACCGAATGAATCATATAAATATATTTTAGTCTTTCCGCCTATGTGATCTACAATTTGGTATGCACCGTTACCGCCGGTCCCCGGAGACATTGTACCTTTTGTTCCGTCATATTCATTAATAGATTCTTGCAGAGGATTTTTTCCGCTGATGTTATTAAATATCGCACCCATATCCTGCGCTTTTTTATTAAATACTT
>CADBPN010000002.1 GCA_902796585.1 uncultured bacterium | reverse complement strand
ACTTACTTCTTCAGTAACTTTAGAACCTTCCTCAATTATAGGTGCTGATTCTTCAATTACAGATACAACATTTTTAGCTTCTTCTGCCGCTTTGTTTGCTTCAATTATAGCAGCCGCTCTTCTGTCTGCTTCTGCAACATCCGAAATCGGAGCTGTATATTTTGTACCATGTAAATTTGCATAAGATTGCCAAGTTGGATGAGCAAAATGACTTTCCCACTTTGCAACTAATTCTTTTTGTTCTTGAGTTCCATGATGATTAATCCAATCTTTAACAACATCTAAATCACCTTTATTTTGCACTTGTTTTAAAGCCCAATTATAAAAACCTCTTTCGCTTTCAATTTTTGACGTATGGTCAAAAACTTCTACAGCGTGCCTTTGACCGTTTCGTCCGCCTGTACCGAAAGTTGCGACATCACCTCTTATTGCATCGATTGATGCCGGAGTAGGGTTTGTTAGTCCTACATTAATTCGTTCTCTTGCTGCTTTTAAATCAGCTGCCTGTTTTGCCGCATTAGCTTTTTCTGCCTGATGAACAGGATTAGCGGCTCTTTTTTGTGCCAAATTCATTGGTTTCTTTTTGCCGTTTAATCTTTGTTGATAAGGTTGACTTGTGTGGGCTTTGTGTGATGATGTCTTCATAATTTAATCTCCCGGTGTTTATTTGTAATACTTTTTAATTTTCTTTATATATCCCTTGTTTAATATTTAATATCCCTTGCGAAAATATTTAATATCCCTTGAAAAAATATCTAATATCCCTTGTGTATATATAAAGTATTTTTGTTAATAAAAATTGCCTTATTTTAGTTTGTGTTGTTACAAAACTTTACAATATTGTTTAAGTTTTTGATATAAAATTAACCTAAAGGAGAGTGTTTATGCATAATTTAACGTTAATAAAAGGAGACGGAATAGGACCGGAAATTTCCGATTCGGTATTAAAAATTATTAAGGCTTCAGGGGTTGAAATCAACTGGGATATTCAAACTGCGGGAGCAGATGTTATTAACCAAGAAGGTGTTCCTCTTCCTAAACGAGTCACAGAATCAGTTAAAAAGAATAAAATTGCATTAAAATCACCGGTAACAACACCTATTGGAAAAGGATTTCGTTCGGTTAACGTTCAATTACGTAAAGAATTAGATTTATATGCGAATTTGCGCCCTTGCTATAATTTACCCGGAGTAAAAACAAGATACGAAAATGTTGATATAGTTGTTGTAAGAGAAAATACTGAAGATTTGTATGCCGGCATAGAAAGACAAGTCGACGAAAATACGGCTGAAAGCATTAAAAGAATAACGCGCGAAGCTTCATTAAGAATTGCGGAATTTGCATTCAATTATGCAATAAAAAACAACAGAAAGCTTGTTCACGCAGTTACAAAAGCAAACATTTGCAAACTGTCTGACGGATTATTTTTAAATTGCGCAAGGGAAATTGCACAAAAATATCCTCAAATAGAATTCAAAGAAATTCTTGTTGACAACTGCTGTATGCAGCTTGTACAAAATCCAAATCAGTTCGATGTTTTACTATTACCTAATTTATATGGCGACATAGTTTCTGATTTATGTGCCGGCTTAATTGGCGGTTTAGGAGTTGCACAAGGAGCTAATATCGGTAACGAGTACGCAGTATTTGAACCGGTTCATGGTTCTGCACCTGATATTGCAGGACAAAACAAAGCTAATCCAACAGCAATGTTAATGTCTGCAATAGAAATGTTGAATCATATCGGAGAAAAAAATGCCGCTGAAAGAATAAAAAATGCATTATTTAAAACGTTAGAATCCGGCATTAAAACAGCGGATCTTGGAGGAACTGCAACTTGTTCAGATTTTACAGAAGCAATTATAAGTTGTTTATGATATTATAATTTTAGTTAGATGGAGTATAAAAAATGATTACTATAAAAGATGTTGAACACGTAGCAAAACTTGCAAGATTAGAATTAACGGAAGAAGAAAAAGAAAAATTTACAAAACAATTAGGTGATGTTTTAAAACACGTTGATGCAATGAATGAAGTTGATACATCAAATGTTGAACCTATGGCACACGCAATTGACTTTGTTAACGTAATGAGAGAAGACAAAGTGTACTACGAACAAACAAAAGAAGAATT
>CADBPN010000001.1 GCA_902796585.1 uncultured bacterium | reverse complement strand
TTAGTTAAATACGTGTGTGGGCGGGTTGTGAGGTACTCCCTTTTATAGCATTCTACTATAAATGTAAATTTTCATGCTTTTACGGCAACCTTTATATATTTACCTAATCTCATTTCATTAATATTACTTTAGATATATCTTTATTTAATACAAATTTTAATCAAAATATCTGTTGTACAGTTGAAAACATCCTAAATTTGTTGTATAAAAAATTTGTGTATTATTGAATATTAATTTTTGTAAATATTTTTATTTTTTACACCGAAATATAGCAAAAAAAATTGTCTTTTTATCTTTATATATACAGAAGGAGTTTGTCAAAGTGTTTGTAAGTAAGATTAATAATATACCAACTGCGCGCACAATTGGTTTCGGAAGCTTGGACCATAAAACAAACTCCGTCGGAAGAGAGAAAGAAATATTTAATTACCCCTATGATTATGAAAACGAAACTTGCGAACTTCAAATTTTCAGAGTGAAAGTTAATGATAAATACAACTTGCAAATTGACGAATCTTCCGCAAAAACTATTCAACTTACCCCTGAGGGAGTTGAAATTGACGTAGCCGAACTTCTTAATCTTGATAAAAACGAAGGATATGTCTACAAAGTAATTCGAAGAAACAAACAAACGGGAGAAGTTACAGAAGTAGCCGATACCGGTGTTAAAGTGAAAATTCAGGACGGAGAAGGTGTTTTTAGGGTAAATAACTATAAAGATTGGGACGAAACAGTAAAAGGTTTTGGATTCCACAAAGACGGTTTTGCGGATCCGGTATCCAACTACACTCTTACGTATGTTTCCCGTTCCGGAACTACTCCCAAAATTCAAGGTGCTGCATACCAAGGCATTCCTGACATGATGAAACCGGGAATGAGTTATGCAGGTTATTATGCAAAAAACACCGGAGAGCTTGTTTTTGATAAAGATTATCAAAAGAAAATGGAAAACACAATAAGAACTGCTTCTAATATGTACGGAGGCGGAATTGCAGCCTGCGAAAGCATGATTGAATATTTGCATAAAAACGGATACAAAAAGTTCTCTCTTACTCCGCTAATTAACGGCGATAACTTAACCTCACACGGTTATCAGGCAGAAAATAATTTTGCTCCTGCTCCGGCAAGAGGTAATATAGAAAACTTCGGTTCTTTTATAAGAAAAATGTACACAAACGGCATGACCTATGTTTATGATGCTACATTTACTTCAGAAGGCTTAGATGGCAACCATTTCCAACATGTACTCAGACATGGAACAAACTCTCAATATTACCGTTGGTTTAAAATGAACGGACTTAAGGATTCCAGCTTAGGACTCGGAATTATACCAAACAACAAAGAAGCCGTAAGACACAGAATTGTAAACTCTCCTTTTATATATCATCAAGATGAAAAAGGTATAATAACAAAGGAAATCAACCCTGAATACAATCCTAATATGGAAATTTATCCTCAAATTTTTGACGGTTTAACAGAGGCGACAAGAGCTGAAATTAATTCTCAACTGGATAAAAAAATTGAACAATATAAAAATTTGAAATCAGGGAATGAACTTAGCGTAAACACTCATGATGATACTGTAAGTACTTATACTATGGCAATAGATGATATTAAGTACTATGACAGAAACGTTGAAATATTAAATGAAATAAACAAAAAAACCGGAAAAAATATACGCATGGATTCCGCAGAAGGAACTATGATTCTGTGCAATTTTCCTAATTTCAGATTTGATAAAAAAACAGAAGGCGGTTTTGTAACTTGGGATGCTAACACTGATTTAGTCAAATTAAATTATCATATTTCCGGATACGATGAAAAAATTAATCAATCAATAAAAGACAGGGCTCAAAGATACCATGAACAAGAACTTTTCGACAGAGGAACAAAAGAAGTTCAAGATATGGCAATACAAGCCGGAAGATATATAACAAAAAAAGTTAATGCCATTCAAAATATTTATACAGCACAGACTTTAGGAACAGTAAAAACATTAGATGGCATAAATAAATTAATTGAATCAGGAAAACTTCCTCAAGAAGCTTCAGTTGATAGCGAAAAACTTAATAATATTCTGAACGGTCAATATATGTTGGAACCAAAAGGAATTTTAGATAAAGATTCCGTAACAATAAAAGCTTTAATGGATTTACCTTTGGAAGCTTTAGAAGTTAATAAAAATACTTCCGGAGTTTTGGGAACTTCATACTTTACAAACAGAGCAACAACTGATGAAACAATCGGTATGACAAGATTTGAACTTTATAAAGCTAAAAATCCCCACTTAGTTCAAGAGTATGCAAAAGTTTATAATCGTGTCGATTCACTTTATACAAACGAATTGAAAGATTTTGCCGAAGCTGTAATGAAAAAAGTTGATGAAACTTCTAACGAAAAAATATTTGATTCAAACGGAGATTACACTGAATACGGCGAATACGTAATGGAATTAATGGGGCAAGATATCGCTAAATACGGATTCTTGAAATCATTAACAGGTAACAGACTTGAAACAAAACTTTTGCCGACAGGAGAAATAACATATAACTACAATGAAGGCGACAAATCATTAAGACAAATAACTTCACTTAAAGCACTTGACATTCGAGGCAGTAATCCGGAAGAAGAAGCTTTGAATCTCGAACTAAAAATGGAAAGAGGCTTAAAGAGATTATCAAATGACGATATTTCTTATGTTGCAGAATCTATTTCAAAGAGAATTAAAGGAACTGATACAAATAGCTTTAGATTAGCCGAAGCAATGGTTAAAGATTCCGGACTCGGTGTTGAATTTAGATTAGACGCATTTAAAGATGTTATGGACAGTGATTCTGCAAGAAACAGAGACACTGATTATGATGACATTTGGAATGATGTAATAAAATTCGGAAAACTTTTTGTACAAAAAGGGGTTAAACCATACAACCCGCATGCTGCAATAACCGCAGAATTTACAGATGTTGCAGATATGTTCAGGGAAACATACGGGCCGAATTCAGAACCTTATGCAGGCGGAACTGATATCGGAGGAAAAAGATTCAACGGTGAACCTGATGCCTATGCAAAATTATTCAACGAAATGGGTATAACTGAATCAGCTTTATCCCTTTTCTTTACTGATTTATTGAAAATAGCTTCTCCTGAATTTGAAGCAGGGAGAGATATTTCCGAAAACCACGATTCGTTTAAGGAAAAACTTGACTTATTAATTCAAACCAGAAGTATTGATTACATCAGAAATTTGTACACTTTTATGGGTACACACGATAAACCAAGACTACTGCATGGATTATCGGTTGATATGTCACTGTTCCAATCTCCGTTAGTACACGATTTCCCTGACGGAAAAGCTGATTTTAATAAATATCACGCTCACAGAGTTGATGTAATAAGAGTTATGTCTGCTGCTGCTTCTCAAAATGAAGTTCCGATAGAGTTAAGACTAAATGCCGATAACAATGCATACTTCGGAGGAATAAGTTCAAGGGCTGTTGCACAAAGTAAGCTTCTGATGGATACTTTAGACGAATTTGTAAAAGATAAAAATAACGAAGAAGATATAAAACTCATAAAATCGGCTCTTGTTGATTTAGCCAACGGTATATACCTTGAAAACAGAACTCCTGACGGACTTTCTAGAATAAATATAAAAGAATTGCAAACTCTGGAATCAGCACTCAATGAACTTTTAAACTTGGCTTCTTCTCATGGCTTGAGTTTAAGTGATTCCGAACGCAAAGCATTAATTGATGAAATAATTTCAAAAGTTAACGAAACAGACTTGTCTGATTATTTGGTACATGGAGATACTTCTTGGAGTGGGCCAAATGAACAAATCGGAGCTAAAAACAGAGAGTATGTAAGAGATATTTTGGGAACAGAAAGTCAAAATGCGCACATGTACGTTGTTCAGTTGGCTAGATTAATGAGAGATTCTTATTCAAAAACCAAAAATCCTTCCTTGCAGGCAGCAATAAATTCAGCCGCAAAAGATTTCGTTAACAAATATAATAAAGACACTGTTAATTCTGCAACAAGAGAAGAAAAGAAAAAAGTTGAATACAGAGATGCAATGAAAATGAACGGCTACGCAGCCAGAGATATTAAAACTGCCATGTCAATTGCTATTAAGCAAGCCGAATTCAAATCCGGCAAAAAGATTGCAAACAAAGAAGAACTCACAGAAAAAACATTTAAATATGCAACAGAGCCTGCTGTACAAAAAGCCGCAACACTTATGGCATTTCTAAAAGGACTTCCGGGAATTCCTACAATGTACGCAGGTGACGAAATGGGTATGACAGGCTGGGAAGAAAAATCCAAAAATATTTATCTTCAAAACAGAAATGCACTTCCTTGGTCAGACTTAGAAAAAGGAAGTACAATAAGCGAATACAGAAAAAAAGTTATGGAAATGATGAACGGAACTTTAGCCGACAGAAGCAAACCTGAATATTCGCCTTTAAATATAGGAACTCCGTATTCTCTTGACGTTATTGCAGATTCTAAAAACAGAGATGAAATCAACCTTAGAATTGCAGAAATAAATAAGGAACTCTCTACACTTTCTGAAGATTCTAAAACTCGTCAAAGTTTATTGGACGAAAGAAGAACTCTTTCCAAACACCTTGCTAAGGTTGCATACATGAGCCATACGGCAAACGGAGATGCTGCAATTACAATATTCGATGCAAGCGGAATCAACCACTCCAATCGTTTTGATTATTTCAAAGACTTGGGAATCGAAGACCCCGCAAAACGTAAAAAATTCTTTGAAGATAATAACATAGAATCAATTGATTCGGAAAACAGATATGTACCAATAAGACCGAAATCAGAGTTAGACTATATCCTTTTAGGTTCAGCCGTATCACTTCCTGTAGGAATGATATTTATGAATGCAAATTCAAAAGATAAAAATATTTATGAAGTAGCTGATATAAACGGAAAACGTGCTATTGTTAAAAAAGGCGGCGGAAAAATTATCTTAGACGGAAAAACGGCAAAAGACGGAGTTATGGTTCTCAAAAAAGTTATTAAAAAAATAGGTTTTAGGGGTAAAAATAACAATCAATTTTATAATGAAAAATTTAATATTGTTTCAAACCCGTATAAACAAAAAGAATTAACAGAAACAGGAAAAAATCTTTCATTGGTTTCAAAATAAAATAACACCTCACAATTGAGGTGTTATTTTTATAATACATAGCTTAGACTACTTTTTTGTTCTATCAGAACCGTAGCAAGCGCCACTTTCAGAAAAAGTATTTGAATTTGTAACAAATTTGTTGTTATAAATTTCCCACAAACAAGATTCGTCTGCAGCAGGGAACACAAAACCAAGTTCTGTAACTACAAAATTGTAATTGTGGTGGACTTTTTTAGGTAATCCTGTTACTTCCGGATCAAAAGAAAGTATAAATACAGGTACACCGGTTTTTCTTCCGCCTACAACTCCTTTTCCTCTGGTTTCTTCTGTGTAATCACAGGCAGCATTACTTCCGCATAAAGAAGCTGAAAAAGAAGTATTATCTTTTAGATTTGCAACAAGTACTTTTTCCCCATATGCGAGAGGACTTTCAGGAAGTGCTACTGTTTCAGGTACGGTGTAGAATGTGGGGTTGTCCGTTGCTTTAGCGTTGGAGCCTAATACGGCTTTCATAAGACTTTCATCTTTATTACCTTTGGTATTGACAAGGTTTTTAATTAAATATGCATCATTAATAAAATCCATAACCGCAACACTTCCGATCTCCTTTTTCGACTCGCCACCTTTTTCGTCAACTACAGTAATTACAGTAGTTGATCCAAATACGTCATTTGAAGTAACATAGGCTCTCGCTGCACTTTCTGTTGTTGACATAAATTTTGCCAATTTAACACCAACTGTTTTATATCCATTATTCATTATTAAATTAGGCAGTGCTATTGCTGCAACAATACCTATAATTGCTAAAGTAATTAAAACTTCAGCAAGAGTAAAACCTTTTTTGAACATACTGCTCTCCTTTTTCTAATGTAACATATCAAATATATCATTTTTTTACATAGAAATCAATAAATTTTATTAAAATTATGTGCAAGTTATAATATTTTATTAAGTCATATAATGTACAAAGATTTTGGTTTGTAATAAAATATGATAGAGAAAAAATTCAATTATACACTAAGGAGTAGTACACTATGTGGGAATATTCAGAGAAAGTTTTGGATCATTACAGAAATCCGAGAAACGTGGGAAAAATAGATAATGCAGATTTAATAGGCGAAGCAGGTTCTCTTGCTTGCGGAGATTCTTTAAAACTATATTTGAAACTTGACGGCAACAAAATTATAGATGCTAAATTTCAAACTTTTGGCTGCGGTTCTGCGGTTGCAAGCTCAAGTATGTTAACCGAAATGATTATCGGTAAGACCTTAGATGAAGCTAAAAAAATTACAAATAAGGATATAGCAGATGAACTTGACGGACTCCCGCAAGAAAAAATGCACTGTTCAGTTATGGGGCAAGAAGCATTGGAAGATGCTCTCAAGAAATACTATGGCGAAGGATCTTACAGTTCAAATTCTATAAAAACAGAAGATAAAATTGTTTGTACTTGTTTTAATGTAACAGAAAATCAAATCTGGGAAGCTATAAAAATAAACAACCTAAAAACAGTTGAAGAAGTTACAAACTATACAAAAGCAGGCGGAGCTTGCGGAAGATGCAAGGGTACCATAAAAGATATTCTTGAAACATACTGGCGCAAACAAGGAGTTCAACCGGAATTAACTCCTACTCAAAAAATATTGAAAATAAACAAAGTTATTGAACAGCAAATTTCTCCGGAACTGCAAAAAGACGGCGGAGATGTTGAGTTTATCGATCTTGAAGGAAATAAAGTAAAAGTTAAACTAACGGGTATGTGTTCAGGATGCAAGAATGCAACTATGACTATAAAAAGTTTTGTTGAATCAATCTTGAAAGATAAAGTTGATTCAAATTTAGAAGTAGAACAAGTATAAATTGACAGGAGAAATAAATGTTAGACCTATCAGCATTTGGGAAAAATGATATTCGAGGAATATACGGAGAAAACGTCACAGAAGAATTATTTTATTATACAGGACGCGGTTTTGTTCAATATTTAAGCAAAAAAGCAAACAGAAAGACTTCTGAAATATGGATTACAGTTTGCAGAGATGCTCGGCTTCATTCTCCGAACCTTTCAAAATCTTTAATTGAAGGTATTCGTTCATGCGGAGCAAATGTTGTAGACATGGGACTGGCACCAACTCCAATCGGTTATTATTCAGAAGCTGCCGGAGTTCCTCCATATTTAACAAAATATCTTCCGGTTACAGGTGCGTTAATTATTACTGCAAGTCATAACCCCAGTCAGTATAACGGTTTAAAAATGACTTACGCAAAACAGACTCTTGGTGAAGAAGAAATAAAAATAGTAAAAGAATTAACGGAAGAAGAATACAAAATCCAAGTTCCGCCTGTACCATTCGGAATTTTAACAGAGTACGACTTAATTCCGGATTATATAAAAGATATGACAGAACGTTTCGGAAGAATCGGAGACGGAATAAAAGTTGTTGTAGATTCAGCTAACGGCACCGGAGGAGTAGTAGCTCCTAAATTGTACAGAGCATTGGGTTGTGAAGTAGTTGAGCTGTATTCAACTCCGGATGGAAGGTTTCCGCATCATCACCCAAATCCAAGCGATATGAAAACATTAAATGATATAAAGCAAGCTGTTGTTTCTGAAAAGGCAGATGTCGGTATTGCTTTTGACGGAGACAGTGACAGAATTGGTGTAATAGATTCAGAAGGTAATGCTTTGACGGGAGATAAGCTTTTATTAATTTATTCTGAAGACATAATTAAAGAATACAATTTAAAAGGTATAAAGCCGGCTATTGTATCCGAAGTTAAGTGCTCCCAAGTTTTATATGATGAAATTAATAAAAACGGCGGAAATGCGATTATGTGCAAAACCGGCCATGGATATATAAAAGCAAAAATGAGAGAAACCGGAGCTGTTTTAGCAGGCGAAATGAGCGGTCACACATTCTTTAAAGACCGTTATTTCGGATTTGATGACGCTGTTTATGCAGGCTGCAGAATTATAGAAATTATATCAAACAAGAAAAAACAAAATCCTGAGTTCAAAATTTCCGACATGCTAAAACCCTTTGATGCAATGTACTCATCACAAGAAGTTCGTTTAGCTTGTCCTAATACACTTAAAAAAGCAACTCTTGCAGCTTTTGAATCAGAAATTAAAAAGAATCCAAACTTCTTTGAGACACCTATCAAAGATATAATTACATTAGACGGTATGAGAATTGTTTTTGAGAAAGGATTTGCTTTGATTCGTCAAAGTAATACAGAACCTGTATTTACACTCCGCTTTGAAGCAGATTCCAAAGAAAATGCCCAAAAATATGAGGATTTAATGGTTAATAAGCTGCTGGATATAATAAAAGAAGAATCGGTTGCCAAAGTTTAAATGTGTTTACGCGCAATCTTATCTTCCTCTTTTATTTTTATTTTTAACATGTATAATAGAGGTAGTCTTGTTCTCAAGACGGGAGATAATTAGAAAAAGGAGAAAAAAATGAACGTAACTATTGAAGATTCATGTATTGCTTGCGGCGCTTGCGAATCTATTTGTGACGCTGTATTTTCTATCGAAGATAAAGCTTGCGTTAACGCTGCTAACGTTGCAGCTAATGCAGATGCTGTTCAAGAAGCTGCAGGTGCTTGCCCTGTTTCAGCTATTGTAATTGAATAGTTTAATAACTGAATAAAAAACGGTGATATTAAAATAGATATCACCGTTTTTTTGTATTCTTTATATATTACATAAATTGATTATGCTCTTTTTCCCATTCAACAGTAGAAAATTTTCCATGTCCCGGATAGATTTGAGTTTCAGGAGGTAATGTAAATATCTTCGTTTTTATACTTTCTACAATCAGGTCAAAATCCCCGCCTTCCAAATCACATCTTCCGACACTTTCCCTGAATATCGTATCACCGGAAAACAATTTTCCGTCAACATAATAACAAACTCCGCCTTGGGTATGTCCTGGGGTGTGAATAACCTTGATTTCCAAGTTTCCTAATTTTATAATTTCTCCGTCTTTCAAAAATCCGTCAATTCGGGGAATTGTAATTTCAGGCATACCAAACATTGGCATATAACGGTTAACATTTCTAACTTGTATCATATCATCAAAGTGCATAAGAACTTTTATCTCTGATTCATTAACAATAGACAAATTATTCTGCCAATAACTTATGCCTGAAATATGGTCAAAATGCCCA